>JBGTEH010000412.1:0-1670 GCA_041747915.1 Ilumatobacteraceae bacterium | reverse complement strand
CAACTCCGTCGGCGATGACGTCGTCGTGTACGCCGACGAGACGCGCACCGTCGAGCGGGGTCGGTTGCACGGCATCCGCCAGCAGGCCACCAAGACCGACGGTCGCGCCAACCTCAGCCTGTCGGACTATGTCGCCCCGGCCGGTGTGGCCGACTGGATCGGCGGATTCGTGGTCACCGCCGGCCCCGAGGAGATCGAGATCGCCGAGCGCTTCGAAGCCGACAATGACGACTACTCGTCGATCCTGCTCAAAGCACTCGCCGACCGTCTCGCCGAAGCGTTCGCCGAGCGCATGCACGAACGGGTACGGACAGAACTGTGGGGGTACGCTCCCGACGAGACGTTCACGCCCGCCGAGCTGCTCCGTGAGTCGTTCCAGGGCATCCGGCCCGCTCCGGGCTATCCGAGCCAGCCGGATCACACCGAGAAGGGCACGCTCTTCGAACTCCTCGATGCCACCGCCGCCATCGGGGTCGAGCTCACCGAGTCGTTCGCGATGTGGCCCGGCTCGTCGGTGTCGGGGCTGTACTTTGCGCACCCGGAGTCGAAGTACTTCGGTGTCGGCAAGATTCGTCGCGATCAGCTCGCCTCGTACGCCGAGCGCAAGGGCTGGACGATCGAGGAGGCCGAGGTCCACCTCGCGCCAGTCCTCGACGGAACCTGAGGGCGATCCACCACGGTGCCCGGTCGTCGATCTACGCTGCGCGATCAGGGGATTGCGTACCGAATCAGTGGGCCAGAACGAAGGGGATCACGTCCATGAACGACAACATTCGCATTCCTCTCGCAGAGGCGATCGGCACGGCTGCCCTTGTCATCGGTGGTCCCGGCACGGCGATCTTTGCCACGGGTGGCTTCAACGAGGGACTCAGCGTCGGCATCCTGGGGGTGTCTCTCGCCTTCGGCCTCAGTCTGTTGACGATGGCGTACCTGATCGGTCGCATCTCCGGATGCCACATCAACCCGGCGGTGACGATCGGGATGCTCATGGCCAAGAAGCTCGACACGGCGAAGGCTGCCCCCTATTTCATCGCCCAGTTCGTCGGTGGAATCATCGGCGCCGGGCTCATCGCCGTGATCCTCAGCGGCACCGAGGGCTACTTCGGCGCCGCTCAAGACGCGGGCTTCGCCTCGAACGGCTACGGCACCCACTCGCCGGCCGGCTTCGAGCTGCTGTCGGTGGCGATCATCGAGATCGTCGTGACGGCGATCTTCGTGCTCATCGTGCTCGGCACCACCGACGAGCACGGTGTGCCGAAGGGATTCGGGCCGCTCGCGGCCGGATTCGGCTTGGCACTCGTCCACATGATCTCGATACCGGTGTCGAACACCTCGGTGAACCCGGCCCGATCGCTCGCAACAGCGGTCTTCCAGGGTGACTGGGCCCTCGGCCAGGTCTGGGCGTTCATCCTGTTCCCCGCGATCGGTGCCGTTGTCGCCGGCGCACTGTGGATGGTCGTCGGCACGAGCGAGGCCACCACCACCGCTTCCACCGCCTGAAACGCTGGGGTCAGACCCCGGCGTTTCAGGTATGGGTCACATTTGGGTGGGATTTCGTGGCCCCTGATAACTTCTCGGTCCGATGTCGGTATTCCTGCGCGATTACTTGACCGTCGTCCTGTTCGGCCTTGCCGCGCTGGCGATCGGCGGTCTGCTGCTCGGTCTCGCGG
>JBGTEH010000411.1:0-2711 GCA_041747915.1 Ilumatobacteraceae bacterium | reverse complement strand
AGCGTGCCGAGACTCGATGCGTGGTGGGGTGGTCAGCACGTCACCGTCGTGCAGGGTCCCGGATCGGCGACGTTGCGCCTCCGACCCGGCTCCACCGTATCGCTGCTCGCGCTCCACGGCCCGTGCAGTCGCGTCACGCTGCGCAACACCCGTTGGGAGCTCGAGGAGACCGACATCGATCCCGTCGTGGGCCTCGGGGTGAGCAACGAGGTGCCCGACGGCGTTGACGCCATCGACATCGAGGTGACGCTCTCGGGCGGCACGCTCACGATCTTCGACGTGCCCGCCGACCAGGTGTTGCGATGAAAGGTGTTGCGGTTCTGGCGGCGTTGGCGTTCGTCGCAGGAGCGTGCGGGGGCAGCGATGGCGGCGGAACCGACTCGGTCGCGGTGGGAGAGCCGCCGATCGGGCCGACCGCGCCGGGTGCGAGCGACGAGGCGATCACGCTGGTCGTGTACGACTCGTTCCCGGAGTCGGACACGACGCTCAACGATGCGCTGGCTTCGTTCACGCAAGAGACCGGAATCGGAGTCGAGATCCTCGTCGCCGGCGACACCGGCACGATGCTGTCGAAGGCATCGCTCACCGCCGGCAATCCCGAGGGCGACGTGATGTGGGGCATCGACAACACCCTGCTCTCGCGCGCCATCACCGACGGCGTGTTCGACCCGTACACGGCCAGCGGTGTCTCCGATGGCTCCGTGACGATCGATGACGCATTCACCTCGCTCGTCCCCGACGGCGAAGCGATGCCCGTCGATTACGGCGACGTGTGCGTCAACTACGACATCGCCTGGTTCGACGAACGCGGGCTCGAACCGCCCACCACCCTCGAGGACCTCATCGATCCGGCCTACGCCGGAATGCTCGTGGTGCAGAACCCGGCAACGTCCTCGCCAGGGCTCGCCTTCCTCCTCGCCACGATCCACGAGTACGGCCTCGAAGGCTGGCAGGACTACTGGAGCGCGCTCGGGAAGAACGGTGTCGAAGTCGTCGACAGCTGGACGCAGGCGTACTACGAGCGCTTCAGCGGAGCGGGCGGCGGGCCCACACCGATGGTGGTGAGCTACGGCTCCAGCCCACCGGCCGAGGTGATCTTCGCCGACCCACCGCGCACCGACGCACCGACCGGCGTCGTGGAGGACACGTGCTTCCGGCAGATCGAGTTCGCGGGAGTACTGCGCGGCACCGACTCGCCCGACGCCGCTCGGCAGCTCGTCGACTTCCTCGTCGCCGAGGAGTTCCAGAGCGAACTCGCCCTGAACCTGTTCGTCTACCCAACCAACGACGCGGTGGATCTCCCACCCGAATTCGTCGAGTTCGCCGTGGTCCCCGCCACATCTCGATCGTTGGACCCTGCGGTGATCGAGACCAACCGCGCCACCTGGATCGACGAGTGGACGGAGATGGTCCTCGGGTGAACCGCCTGCCGCGATGGTTCGTGGCGGCGCTGGCGTTCGTGCCTGCCGCTGCGCTCGTCGCCTTCTACCTCTGGCCGTTGACCACGATCGTTGCCGAGGCGGTCGGGCGGGACTCGATCGGCGACAGGCTCGGCGACCCACAGACGTGGCGAGTCGCCTGGTTCACGCTCTGGCAGGCCACGGTGTCGGCCGCCGTGACCGTGGCGATCGGCTTGCTCCCCGCCTACGTCGTGGCCAGATTCGAGTTCCGCTCGCGCGGCTTCCTCGTCGGCCTGCTCACCGCCACGTTCGTGTTGCCGACCGTGGTGATGGGAGCCGCGTTCCTCGCGTTGCTGCCCGACACTCTCGACCGCACCGCCTGGGCGGTGATCGGCGCGCACGTTGCGTTCAATCTCGCCGTCGTCGTACGCATCGTCGGGTCGCTGTGGGAGCACCTGCCGATCGACATGGAGCATGCCGCCGCCACTCTCGGCGCGTCGCGTCGGCAGGTTGTCCGATGGATCACGCTGCCCCTCGTGCGTCCGGCGATCACTGCCGCGGCCACCATCGTGTTCCTGTTCTCGTTCACGTCGTTCGGCGTCATCCGCATCCTCGCCGCTCCGGGCACTCGCACGATCGAAGTCGAGGTGTGGCGACGCGCCACCCAACTCGGCGACATCGGGGGCGCGACCGTGCTCGCGTTGCTCCAACTGATATTGCTGATCGTCGTGCTCGCGTGGTCGACGATCGCGCAGGCGACGCACAGTCGGGCGCTGGCACTGAGGCCACCGTCAACGCGCCGACGAGCACGAACGCGCGGTGAACGCCGCTTCGTCGTGATCGTTGCGGCGGCAACATCGGCAGTCGCACTCACCCCGCTGGTCGCGCTCGTCGTGCGATCGTTTTCCACGCCCGCGGGCTGGTCGACGACTGCGTGGACGAACCTCGGGCGACGGGAGGTTCGGCCCGGCCTGCGGGTGGGTGTCGAGCCCATCGATGCGATCACCAACTCATTGGTCAACGTCGCGTGGGCGACTGCGTTCGCGGTGGTGATCGGAGCGGTCGCCAGCCTCGCCATCGTCGCCGCTCGTCGTCACGGGCGCCTGCTCGACGGCGGGCTGATGTTGCCGCTGGCCACCTCCGCAGTCACGATCGGTTTGGGGATGCTCATCACCTTCGACATTGCCCCGGTCGACTGGCGGGCGTCGTGGTGGCTCGTGCCGGTCGGGCACGCGCTCATCGCCGTGCCGTTCGTCGTGCGCCTCTGCGTCGGCGTGCTGCGGTCGGTCGATCCGGCGATGACCGACGCTG
>JBGTEH010000410.1:0-3617 GCA_041747915.1 Ilumatobacteraceae bacterium | reverse complement strand
GAAGTGGCTGGGCGAAGGCGCGCAGCCGACCGAGCGCGTCGCCAAGCTGCTGCAGATCTCCGGTGCGATGGAGCAGTTCGAGGCCGCCAAGGCGTCGAAGTGAGCGACGTCGACAACGACACGATCGACGACGACACGATGAAGAGCGACGAGATCGCTCCCACGGCCGTTGACGTGCTGTTGCACATCGTCAAGTCGATCGTCGACGATCCAGATGCGGTCACTGTCGAGGTCGATGATTCGGGCCGTCGCCCCACGCTGAACGTCCGTTGCGGCGAGGGTGATCTCGGGCGGGTCATCGGCCGTCGCGGCCGCACCGCGTCGAGCATCCGTACTGTTGCCCGCGCCGCTGCGAGCAAGGACGATGTCGAGATCGACATCGAGTTCCTCGACGACTGACGTCACATTGTCCGACGACGATCTGCTCGAAGTCGGTCACATCCGCCGGGCCCACGGGCTGCGAGGCGAGGTGTTCGTCCAGTTGATCTCCGACTCCGACGTGAGGGTCGCACCGGGAGCGGAGGTCATCGCCGGAGACGAGACGCTCATCGTCGAGTCGTCGCGGGTGGCTTCCAATGGTCGACGGGTCGTCAAATTCGCGCAGATCCCCGACCGCACCGCGGCCGAGACGTACGCCAACCAGGTGCTGCGCGGCCATCCCCTCGAAGATCCCGACGCCCTCTGGGTGCATGAGTTGATCGGTCGGCGTGTCGTCGAGGTCGACGGCACCGAGCACGGCACGTGCGTGTCCGTCATTGCCAACCCCGCTGCCGATCTTCTCGAACTCGACACCGGGGCCCTCGTTCCGTCGAACTTCGTGGTCTCGAACGCCGACGGCGTGATCGTCGTCGCCACCCCCGAGGGGCTCTTCGACCTCGATGCGTCATGACCGCGCTGCGGATCGACGTTTTTTCGCTGTTCCCGGCGCTCGTCGACACCTTCTGTGCCGAGAGCCTGCTGGGCAGGGCCCGTTCGACGGGCGTCCTCGATCTGCGTTGCCACGACATACGTGACCAGACGAGCGATGTGCATCGCACTGTTGACGACGCACCGTTCGGTGGCGGCGCCGGCATGGTGATGCGCGTCCAGCCGATCTTCGAGTCGGTCGAGTCGGTCGATCCGCCACGGCCGCTGTTCCTGCTCGGCCCCGGTGGCCGTCCGTTCGATCAATCGCTCGCCGATGAACTGGCCGCGGGCGATGGATTCAGCCTGTTGTGCGGGCGCTACGAGGGCGTCGACCATCGGGTGCGCGAGCACCTTGTCGACGGTGAGATCAGCGTCGGCGATGTGGTGCTCAGTGGGGGAGAGGTCGCCGCTTGTGTGGTGATCGAGGCCGTCACCCGCCTGCGCGACGGCGCGATGGGTAACGCAATCAGCCCGCTGACCGAGAGTTTCGGCGAGTTGGGCCTGCTCGAGGAGCCCCAGTACACGCGACCAGCGGAGTTCCGCGGTTGGGAGGTTCCCGACGTGCTACGCAGCGGTGACCACGCCCGCATCGAGCGTTGGCGGAGGGCCCAGCGCCTGCACCGCACGCTGCGTGACCGTCCCGACCTGATCGACCGCGTTGGCGGACTGTCGACAGATGACGCTCGGCTGTTGGAAGAGTTCCCTGCCGTCCCGTATCATTGATGGGCCCCTTCGGCGCGAGTGTGCGTGCACACAGAATTCGCATCGGCCACCCGGCTCGCACCAACTCGCAGCCTCGACAACGCAGGTAGACGCCATGAAAGCCACTGACCTCATCGACAACGATTCGCTCCGCGACGACATCCCCGATTTCCAGGCGGGTGACGAACTCAAGGTGCACGTGCGCGTCGTCGAGGGCGGCAAGGAGCGCATCCAGGTGTTCCAGGGCGACGTCATCGGCCGCCAGGGCGGCGGGCTGCAGGAGACCTACACGGTCCGCAAGCTCAGCTACGGCGTGGGCGTCGAGCGCACCTTCCCGCTGCACACCCCGACCGTGCAGAAGATCGAGGTCGTCAAGCGCGGTGACGTCCGTCGGGCGAAGCTGTACTACCTCCGCGATCGCAAGGGCAAGGCCGCCAAGATCCGCGAGAAGCGCGACTTCTGATCCGTTCGGAAGGCCCCGACCTTCCCTCTCGGGCACACGCCCCTCCATTCCCAGGACGGAGGTTGCCATGGCCCGACCACGCACACACGCTCCGGATCTCTCCAATCGCGCCCGCGGCCAGTGGGGAGAGGACCTCGCCGCGGCGCACTATCGGCGGCTCGGCTACGAGGTGATCGATCGCAACTGGCGATCGCCGACGGGCGAACTCGATCTCATCGTGCGCCTCGGATCCACGATCGTGTTCAGCGAGGTCAAGGCGCGCCGTACCGCCGACTTCGGCCCGGCCGCGTCAGCGGTGACGATCATCAAGCAACGTCGCATCCGCCAACTCGCCGTGGAGTGGCTCCGCGCCAACGACATGCGCGCCGACTCGGTGCGCTTCGACGTCGTCGCCATCACCGGCACCCACCTCGACCTCATCACCGACGCGTTCTGATGTAACGCTGGTGTCTGACACCAGCGTTACATCAGGCGGCGAGGGCCCAGATCAACAGGGCGGCGCACACGAGGAGGGCGGCTGCCACCAGGACATAGTCGCCGGACTTGGCGGTGAACTTCCGGTACGGGTTGCATCCCACGGCGCTCAGTATCGTCGGCGTCATGGTCTCCGACACCCGCGAGCTCGAATCCATCACCGTCGATCGAACCGACGGGGTGGTCACCCTCACACTGCGCCGCCCCGAGAAGAAGAACGCCGCCGACGCAGCCATGTGGAACGAGCTGCTCGCCGAGTTCCGGGCGATCGCGGCGAACCCCAAGGATCGCGCCGTGGTCATCACGGGCGCCGGCGGCAACTTCTGCTCGGGCGCCGACCTGTGGCAGGGAGCATCCGACAAAGCGCCACGCCACCAACTCTCTGCGATGCGTCACATCGCCGACGTGTGTCTGGCCCTCCATCGGATCCCGCAACCGACCGTCGCCAAGGTGCGCGGTGTGGCCGTCGGTGCCGGTTTGAACATGGCGCTGTCGTGCGACCTGATCGTGGCGTCGGAGAACGCCCGCTTCTCCGAGATCTTCGCCAGGCGCGGCCTCAGCCTCGACTTCGGGGGATCGTGGCTGCTGCCGCGGCTGGTCGGCATGCACCGCGCCAAGGAGCTGGCGCTGCTCGCCGAGATCATCGACGCACCTCGCGCCGAGGCGATGGGGCTCGTCAACCGGGTGCTCCGCGACGACGAGCTCGACCCGTTCGTCGACGACTGGGCGGCGCGCCTCGCCGGCGGCCCGCCGATCGCGCTCGCCATGTCGAAGCGGCTGCTCAACAACTCCTTCGCGGTCACGATGGAGGAGGCCTTGGACGACGAGGGCCTCTCGCAGACCGTCAACTTCGGCACGCGTGACACCGTCGAGGCGATCAAGGCCTTCATGGACAAGCGCGACCCGATGTTCGAAGGTCGCTGACGGCGACCGGGCTGCCGTTCTGCCGTCGGCGCGGCTCGTTAGCCTGACAGCGTGCCCCGCCGTCTCGTCGCCATCGGTCTGCTCGGACTGTGCGCGACGATCGTCGGCATCGCCGGTGGCACGACGGTGGCGGCCCCGCCCGAGCCGC
>JBGTEH010000409.1:0-4258 GCA_041747915.1 Ilumatobacteraceae bacterium | reverse complement strand
TCTTGCCGAGGGATACGACCCCGACGTGTTCGTCGATGGGCCGCTCGCCGCTGCGCTTCGCGAGGGTTCGTTGTTGTACCTGGAGGAGATCAATCGGGTTCCCGAGGAGACGCTGAACGTCTTGATCACCGTGATGAGTGAAGGCGAACTGCATGTGCCCCGCCTCGGACGCCTGGCCGCTGCGCCAGGGTTCCGCCTCGTGGCTGCGATGAACCCGTTCGATGCGATTGGCACCGCGCGTATCTCCGGTGCCGTCTATGACCGGGTCTGTCGCCTCGCGGTCGACTACCAGACCGCCACCGACGAACGGCTGATCACCGAACGAGCGGTCGGCTCGGGACCCCTCGATCCGGACTGGGTCGCCAAGGTCGTGGAACTCGTCCGTCGGACCAGATCGCACGCCGATCTTCGCGTGGGCTCATCGGTCCGAGGAGCGATCGACATGTGCGCAGTCGCTTCCTCGCTCGCAAACGTTCGTGGTTCGACCGTTGCTGCCGGCGATGTGTCGCTCGACTCCGCTCTGCTCGCGCTGTCGGGCCGAATTCGCCTTCGTGAAGGCACGACGAGGTCGTCCGAGGACATCGTGCGCGAGCTGTGGGCCGACGTGTTCGGCCGCGCTGACCGCGACGAGGCGAGGACGGGAAAAGCGGGCGCCCCGAACGGGGCGACAACGGCCAGCTGAACACCCCGCCACCGGCGAAGGAAGGCGACGAGGCCGACGACGAGGTCGCCAAGGCTCGTCGCAAGACGACCTCGCGTCGTGCGCTGGAGCGACAGCCTCACTTCGACGAGATCTCGCCGGACATCGGTGAACTCGACGAGGACGCTGTCGAGTCCGCAATGGAGGAAGATCCCGACGACACCCTGGCACTGATCGCAGACCTGACCGGGGCGACGGATCCGAAGCTGCGCGAACTGGCGCGGCGTCTCGCCGGGCGGCTGTACCTGGATCTGTCGCGACGGGGACCTGCGATGCCGCGCGGCGTCGGGCAGATGCGCACACACCGGTACCGACCCGAAGGCGGGGATCTCGACATCGATGCGAGCCTGGACGCACTCGTGTTCGCTCGGGCGGCCCATGAAGCTGTCGATCCCGACGACCTCCGGGTGAGGTCTTGGTCGACTCCGCACACGGCGATCTGCCTGCTCGTCGATCGCAGCGGATCGATGACGGGTCGTCCTCTGGCGACCGCGGCTGTCGCCGCGTCCGCTGTTGCATGGCGAAGCCCCGACGACTATTCGGTTCTGTCGTTCGGCAAGGACGTCGTCGCCGCCAAGTCACAGGATCACGCCAAGTCGAATGAGCGCGTCATCGATTCGGTGCTCGCGCTTCGGGGCTTCGGTACGACCGATGTCGCGGGTGCGCTCGCCGCCGGAGCCGAGCAATTGTCGCGCTCGCGTGCCGGGCGCAAGATCGCGGTGCTCCTCTCGGACTGCCGGGCGACGGCGCCCGGCGATGTCGTGGGTGCTGCGCGCCGACTGGAAGAGTTGGTGATCGTCGCTCCAGAGTCCGACGCGGTGGAAGCGCATGAACTCGCCTCCCAGGTGGGCGCCCGATTCACCACGGTGTCGGGCCCCTCCGACGCCGCAGCAGCCCTCGCCCGAGTCCTCGACATGTAGCGCTGGTGTCAGACACCAGCGTTACATCAGCAGGAGACGGTCTTGTCGGGGACGATGCCGAAGATGTTCTGGTCGGCGATCACCGAGGGCACGGTGGTGGCGGTCGTCGGTCCCGAGTCGTCTGGTACTTCGGTGGTCGACCCGGCGGCCGGGGTGGTGTCCGCCACGATCACCTCGGACGTGGGCGCGGCGCCGTCGAACACCTGCTCGGGAATGTCCGCGAGGGTTGCCTCACCGCGAAACACCGACAGGATCGACTGCATGTTGTCGCCGTCGATCGCAGGCACGAGCACCGCATTTCCCTGGATGGTTCGTGGCGAGGCCTCGATCTGATACGTGGTGATGGCGGTCGGATCGACACCGCTCAACACGCCGGCGAACTCGAGCATCTTGCGAGGGGTGAGGTTCTCGTCGGTGACTATGTACTCAGACACTGTCTGGATGAGTCCGCCGGCGACATCGGGGTTGTATGCGCCCTTCGACAACAGACGCGACACGGTCCGCTTGAGGAAGTCCTGCTGGCGCGAGATGCGACCGAGATCGGATGTCGGGTCTTTCTCCCACTCACCGCTGGCATCGAGATACTCGAGCTTGCGTGAGCGCACGTAGGCGAGAGCGTGGTCGCCGGTGAACGTGTAGCAACCGGCCTCGGGGACGTCGAGGCCCGTGTTGGGATCGCGTACGGGGTACGGAAGGGGCACCGCGACGCCGTCGACGGCCGTGACCAGTTCCTGGAATGCGCAGAAGTCGACTTGGACGAAGTGGTCGGTGCCGATTCCGAAGTTCTGGTAGATCGTGTCGATCAACTTCTGCGGGTTGTCGCGCTCGTAGGCCTCGTTGATTCGCCCTTTGCGCGACGAACCGGCGATGTCGACGAACAGGTCGCGCGGGAATGACAGGACGGCGACCTGCGATGTCGCAGGGTTGACGCGCCACATCATGATTGTGTCGCTGCGTTCGCCGAAGCCCGTGCGATCACCGAACGCCGGGGCGTAGGGAGAATCGGGATCGACGCAGGCATTGTTGTCTGCGCCGGTGATCAGAAAGTTCTTGGCGGAGGGTTCCGCAGGCGGAAAGGTCTCCGGGGCAGCGGACTCCGGAGCGCTCGTGTCATTGGGGGCCGCCTCTGGCGCCGCAGCGACCTGAGCGGGGTCGATGATGGTCGGCGCTATGTTGCGATCCTCGATCACGCGCTGGCCTGCGTACAGTCCGCCAGCGGCCCCGAACGATCCGATCGCAAGAGCGAACATCATCGCAATCGTGAGTCGTTGCGGCCACGTTCGCCTCACCTTCGGCGGGGGCGTGGGTGGATCATCCGACATGACGCGCCGACGTTATCTGCCGTGGGCCGCGTGCCGGGGTCGCCGACTCAGGGTGTGACCACGACCACGGTGCGAGGCCGGCCCAGTTCCACATCCACACCGCATCGTCGTTGGCCTGACGCACGCATCCTCCGGAGAGCGCTTGGCCGAGTTGCGCGATCGTCTGCACCGGCTGTCCGTACTGGATGGGGATGTCGTGGAAGCCGATGTTGCCGCCGTTGCCACCGGTGGCGAATCGGATCAGGTACCCCCACGTGATCGACGGGTTGTTGATGGCAAAGGTGTACCGAGACCGCGACCACACCTGGTACGTGCCCGGTTGCTGGTGGAGGGGATCCTGGCGGCCGGACACGCGGTGCGACTTGATGACCGTGTTGGCTTCGTCGAGGACCCACACTGTCTGCTGTGCTTCGAGTAAACCACTCGTCGGCCGCTGGAGGGCGACCACGTCGTCACCCTGTCGGGTGGGTGCTCAGGCGTCGTCGGCGAGGCTCACCGTGCTGGTGAACTCGTCGCCGTCGACGAACGTCAGAGTCGTGATCGAGCCCGCGTCGAGCAGGTCGGCGCGCCCGGCCTCGAGAGCCGCACGAAGGTGGCTCGGAGCGGTCACCTCGACGAGGTTGGCCACCGCTCGTTGACTGAGTTTGGCCTCCGTCTTGGCCCGGCGCACGTGAGTGAGGACGTCGATCGTCGGATCGATGAGCGTCGCATCGCCGAACGATGCCTCGGTGCTCGCCAACGGCGTCGGCCATTGTGCGATGTGGATGCTCGACTCGTTCCACCAACTCCACGCCTCCTCGGTGGCGAACGGGAGGATCGGCGCCAGGAGTCGCTGGATGGTGCCCAAGGCCGCGCGAAGTGAGCGCTTGGCCGAGTCCGCCGCCGCCGGACGATCCTCGTCGTAGGTGCGGCCCTTGACGAGTTCGACGTAGTTGTCGCAGAACCACCAGAAGAACGTCTCGGTGCGTTCGAGCGCACGCGCGTAGTCGAACTCGGCGAACGCCACGGTCGCCTCGGCGATCACGTCATCGAGTTTGGCCAGCATCGAACGGTCGATGAGATCGGTGACGTCGTCGTCGAGCGATTCGTCGTCGCTCGGCGCCCCGAACTGGAGCACGAACTTGGTGACGTTGAGCAGCTTGTTGGCGAGCTTTCGACCCACCTTCATCTGGTCCTCGCTGAACGCGGTGTCGACGCCCGGGCGGCCCGAGCCCGCCCAATACCGGACCGCATCGGTGCCGTACTGGTCGAACAGGTCGATGGGCGTGACCACGTTGCCCTTGGACTTGGACATCTTCTTGCGGTCGGGGTCGAGG
>JBGTEH010000408.1:0-2013 GCA_041747915.1 Ilumatobacteraceae bacterium | reverse complement strand
CGACCCTGGTGACGTTGGCGCAGGCGGGGCGATCAGAATGGCGTGGAGGCGACGAGATCTTCGGCGGCGGCCACCGGCGCGAGAAGATTGCCCTGCACGGCGTCGCATCCTGCCGCGCGTAGATGACGGAGTTGCTCCACGTCGGTGACACGCTGCGCGACGACTCGCATGCCCAACGCGTGGGCCAACAGCACCACCGCTCGCACCAGGCGCATGTCGGTCTCGGTCGAACCCTGGGAGAGGCCGAAGACGCCGTCGAGTTTCAAGATGTCGGCACCGATGTCGGTGAGCACCGACAATGTGCTGGCGCCCGTGCCGAAGTTGTCGATGGCGGTGCGTACCCCGAGGCGTCGGAGTGCCTGGACCGACCGATCGACATCGTCGTTGCGTCCGAGCAGGGCCGACTCGCGGGCTTCCAAAACGAGCTGATCCGGCCGGACGCCGTGATTGCGCAGCATCGCCATGACGAAGTTGACGAACGCACTGCTCCCCAGCTGCACGCTCGACACGTTCACGTGAACGGCGAAGTCGTCACCGACCACACCTCGCTCGGTCCACAGCCGGGTCTCGCGCAGCGCGTGGTCGAGCACGAACTCTCCGAGTTGAGCGATCGAGCCGGCCTCCTCGGCGATCGAGATGAACTCCGCCGGGTCGACCCAACCAAGCTGGGGATGCTCCCAGCGCACGAGCGCCTCGGCGCCGATCGCCTGATGGGTGACCGTCGAGAACATCGGCTGATATTCCATCGTGAGGCGGCGTTCGGTGATCGCACGGGCGAGCTCGGCCGCCAGCTCGGCGCGCTGACGGGCCGCTGTGTGCATCTCGGCGGTGAACAACACGCACCGTCCGCGCCCAGCGCTCTTTGCCTCGTACATCGCAGTGTCTGCGTTGCTGATCAGTGTCGAGGCCGCCGCTGAGTCGTTCTCGGTGAGCAGGTCGTCGTCGGAGAGGGCGATGCCGATGCTGACCGAAAGGGGAACATCGATCTGGCGCAGCCTCAGATTGCCGGTCAGCGCGCGTCGGGCGCGGTCGGCGAGTCCGAGTGCCTCTCTGGCGCTCGCCAGGTTCGTGCAGACGACGAGGAACTCGTCGCCGCCGATGCGCGCCACACGGTCCTGCGGACGGATCGACTCCGCCAGTCGTTGCGCCGCCGAGATCAGCAGCCGGTCGCCGACCTGGTGGCCGAGGGCGTCGTTGACGTGCTTGAGCCGATCGAAGTCGACGAAGATCGCGGCCACGTGTCCCGGCCGCCCCCGCTGATCGGCCAGGGCGTGGGCGAGGGTGGTCAGGATCTGGCGCCGGTTGGCAAGCCCGGTCAGCGAGTCGTGGGTGGCGCGGTGTCGAAGATTGGCCGCATTGCTGCGCGAGATCGTGACGTCGTGGGCGGCCAACCCGATGAAGCCGCCGCCCGGCAGCGCCGAGTCGTGGCGGGTCGCCAGCGTCGCCCGAAAGATCCTGTGTTCGCCCATCGGGTCGATGTGGTCGATGTCTCCCTGCCAGATGCCGTCGGTCGTGCCGTTGACGAGGTGACGCGGGGCGTGGTCGAGCATCGAGTGAAGCACGGCGCAGCTCGCCGACCCGATCGTCATCGCGCCCACCGACTCGGCGCCAAGCAACTCCAGCGCCGTCTCGTTCGCCGACAGGACGGTGCCATCGAGAGCGAGCACGATTGCCGCTGTGCGGTCGGCATCCAGGAGCTCACGAATGGCCAGCGGCAGGGAGGCCGCGAGGCGTCCCGCTTCAGCGTTGACCGCTCGGTTGTCGCTGCCGCCCTCTGGCACAACGTGCTCGCTTTCTTCGGTTGTCGATCCTGGACGCGCCAGTCAGCGCTGATAGGTCCCGCTCAGGTCGGTCGACCCGATCGTGGCCCGTGCAATGGCTTCCAAGAACTCGGTTGCGAGTGTTCCATCGGCAAGAGTGAGCTCAGTGTTGAGCGCATATGCGGAGAACCGGTAGAGATGAGCATCGTCGCCCGCCAGTGGACACGGGCCACCGTAGCCGACATCGCCGAAG
>JBGTEH010000407.1:0-4070 GCA_041747915.1 Ilumatobacteraceae bacterium | reverse complement strand
GAAGCACAACCGAATGCGTCCGTCGCGTGCGCCGAGCGCCCCGGCGCCGACCCAGACGACCTCGCCCGACGTGCACAGTTCGTCGATCATGGAGGGCCGGTATCCGGCCACGCGGACGGGCAGGACGTCGCGCTCGATCGTCGACGAGACCAGGGCCGCGCCCGACAGCACGCCCAGCGCCTCGACCAGCGCTTCCATCCCTCGCCGCTGCGCTGGAATTCCGTGCCCCGTGCCGACGACTCGCGCGAACGCCTCCTGCTCGACGGGCTCGACCTCCTTGCGCAGAGCGGCGAGCGAGCGGCGGCGGAGCTGGCGCAACACGTCGACGTCGCAGAACTCGCGTGACACCCCCGCCGGACGGAACTCGCCGATGACGACGCGTTCCTCGCCTTCGAGCGCCGCGAGCGCACCTGCGATCCGTTCCACGGGTGCGCCGAGCCGCGCTGCCACGTCCGCGTTCAGGAATGGTCCGTGGGTTCGGGCGTACCGACCCACGAGCTCCTCCAGCGGACGGGCCACCGGATCGGTGAACGCCATGGGGAGCCCCAATGGCAACGAGCATCCGAGAGCATCGCGATATCGAGCCGCGTCCTCGGCGGCAGCGAACCTCGTCTCGCCGGCGAGCGCGATCTCGATGACCCGCTTCTCGGCGAGCAACAGTGCGAGCCATCCGTCCGACTGCTCACAGCGCAACTCGGTCTCGTGCGCCGATAGGTCGCCGACACGGCGGAACACATCGTGGAGTTCGTCGGCCGACCGAGCACGCCGACCGTCGGTGAGGCACTGCAGCTCCAACTCGACGTCGGCGAGGACGTCGGGGTCGAGCAGGTCGCGCAGCTCCTCGGCGCCGAGGAGATCACGCAGCAGATCCCGATCGAGCGCCAGCGCAGCGGCTCGACGTTCGGCGAGCGGTGCGTCGCCCTCGTACATGTACGCGGCGATCCAGTTGAACAACAGGCTCGAGGCCATCGGGCTGGCCTTGCCCGTGTCGACGGTGACCACTCGGATCGCCCGCGAGCGGAGCAACCCGAGAACCTCGCGCAGCGCCGGCACGTCGAACACGTCCTGCAGGCATTCGCGCGATGTCTCCAACAGAATCGGGAACGTCGGGTACTTGGCGGCCACGGCGAGCAGGTCGGCGGCGCGTTGGCGTTGCTGCCACAGGGGCGTGCGACGGTCGGGTCGACGCCGCGGCAGCAGCAGCGCTCGCCCGGCACATTCACGAAAGCGCGCCGAGAACAAGGCTGTCTGCGGCAGCGTCTCGACGACGAGTTCGTCGATATCCTCCGGGTCGATCACCAGCGACTCGATCGGCAACTCGATTGCGGACTCGGGCAGGCGGATCACGATGCCGTCGTCACCCCACATCGATTCGACCGGAATGTCGTAGCGGTCCATGAGGCGTCGTTCGATCGCCATCGCCCATGGCGCATGGACCGGCGTTCCGAATGGCGTGAGGATGCAGACGCGCCAGTCGCCGATCTCGTCCTGGAACCTTTCGATCACCACGGTGCGATCGTCGGGCACCGCGCCGGTGGCCTCGGCCTGCTCGGCGAGGTACTGCTGCAGATTGCCGGCGGCGAAGGCATCGAGCGAGTAGTGACCCATCAGCCGTTCGATGGCCGACGCTTCGTCGAGATCGCGGATCTCACGCACGAACGCTCCGAGTGCACGGCCGAGTTCGAGTGGTCGTCCGGGCCGATCGCCGTGCCAGAACGGCATCTTGCCCGGCTGGCCGGGTGCAGGGCTGACGGTGACGCGCTCGAACGTGATGTCCTCGATGCGCCACGTCGACGCGCCCAACACGAACGTCTCGCCGGGGCGACTCTCGTAGACCATTTCCTCGTCGAGTTCGCCGACCCGGGTGCCGTCCGGCAGGAACACGCCGAACAGCCCACGATCGGGGATCGTGCCGCCGGAGGTGACCGCCAGTCGCTTCGAGCCGTCACGCGCGCGCAGGCGATCGTTGATGCGGTCCCACACGATGCGCGGCCGCAGCTCGGAGAACTCCTCGCTCGGGTACCGGCCCGCCAACAGGTCGAGCACGTTCGCCAGTAGATCGTCCGAGATGTCGGCGAAGCTGGCGCAGCGCCGGACCATCGCCGTGAGGTCGCCGACCGAACACTCCTCGACGATCGCGACATGAGCGACGATCTGCTGGGCGAGCACGTCGAGCGGGTTGCGCAGGTAGTGAGTGGATTCGATCTCGCCGTCGATCATCCGGCGTGTGACGATCGCCGCTTCGAGCAGGTCGCCGCGATGCTTCGGAAAGATCGACCCGCGCGACGGCTCGCCCACCTGGTGGCCCGCCCGACCGATGCGCTGAAGCCCGCGGCTGACCGCACCGGGCGATTCCACCTGGATCACGAGATCGACAGCACCCATGTCGATGCCGAGTTCCAGCGACGACGTGGCCACGATCGCACGCAGTTCGCCGCGCTTGAGCCGATCCTCGATGACCACGCGCTGTTCACGAGCGAGCGAACCGTGATGCGCGCGCACGAGCTCGTCGATCACTTGGCCGGTTTCGGGGTCGACGATGCCCGGCACCCCCTCCTCGATCGCCAATTCGTTGAGCTTGGCGGCGAGACGCTCGGCGGCGCGTCGGGCGTTGCAGAAGATGATCGTGGTGCGGTTGGCAAGGATCCGCCGCAGTATCTCGGGGTAGATGCTCGGCCAGATCGACGTCCGGCGTTCGGTCAGCGCCGAGGTCGCCGGACCGGGCGTGAGTTCCACCTTGACCTGGCCGAGCGTCGACATGTCCTCGATGGGGATGACGACCTCGACCTCGAGCGTCTTGCGGATCCCCGCGTCGACGATACGGACCGGGCGCCGGGTGCCCGGCTCGCTGAAACCGCCGAGGAACTCGGCCACTTCCTCCAGCGGGCGCTGCGTCGCCGACAACCCGATGCGCTGTGGCGGAGCGTCGGTGACCTCCTCCAGGCGCTCGAGCGTCAACATCAGGTGGGCGCCGCGCTTGGTGGCGGCCATCGCGTGGATCTCGTCGATGATCACGGTCTCGACCCCGACGAGGGTCTCACGGGCGGACGACGTGAGCATCAGATACAGCGATTCCGGCGTCGTGATCAGCAGGTCCGGCGGGCGACGGATCAGCTTCTGGCGGTCGTTGGCCGGTGTGTCGCCGGTACGCATACCCACCTCGGGCGCCACGAAGCCCTCGCCGAGGCGTTCGGCGGCCAGACCGATCCCGATGAGCGGCGCCCGCAAGTTCTTCTCGATGTCGAAGGCCAATGCGCGCAACGGTGAGATGTAGAGCACGCGGGTGCGGTGCGAACGCTCATCGGGTCGCGGCGTGGTGGTCAGCCGATCGATCGAAGCGAGGAATGCGGTGAGAGTCTTGCCGGAACCCGTCGGCGCGCAGATCAGGGTGTGGTCGCCGGCCGCGATGTGCGGCCAACCCTGCACCTGCGGTGGCGTGGGTTCGGGAAAGGACGACGCGAACCACTCCCGAACGGCCGGCGAGAACGCCTCGAGGATCCGATGGCCAGCGATCGTCTCAACCTATCGACGGGCTGGTGGTGGCGGCGTGGCGACAGGGCCCATTGCGCAATGCGTGAACGAATGGGGCGGTGACCGCCCCATTTGTTCACGCATTCGCGTCAGTGACGCTCGACGACCTGACCGTCGGTCAGGTCGAAGGTGCGCGTCAGACGGACCCGATCGAGCAGCGATCGATCGTGGGTCACGAGGATCACGGTGCCCTCGAAGGTGTCGAGCGCCTGTTCCAGTTGTTCGATCGCCGGCATGTCGAGGTGGTTGGTCGGCTCGTCCAGTACCAGCAGGTTCGCCCCGTTCGCCATCAACAACGCCAACGACGCTCTGGTGCGCTCTCCCGGCGACAGCGTGGCGGCGCGCCGGTGGACGTGCTCCGCGCCGAGCCCGAACTTCGCCAGCAACGTTCGCGACTGCGCAGCCGCGAGCCCGGTCGCCTCTGTGAACGCTTCGAGCAGCGTGTCGTCGCCGAGCAACTCCGTGCGCGCCTGCTCGATCTCGCCGAGCGTGACGCTCGCTCCCAGCGTCGCCGTTCCCGCGGTCGGCTCGATCCGCCC
>JBGTEH010000406.1:0-2127 GCA_041747915.1 Ilumatobacteraceae bacterium | reverse complement strand
GGGTGTGCGAGATCATCGACAACGCGATCCAGATCCACGGCGCGACCGGCGTGTCACAGTGGACGCCTCTCGCCGACATGTACACCTCGCAGCGCACGCTGCGTCTGGCCGACGGCCCCGACGAGGTGCACTGGTTCGTCGTCGGTCGCTCCGAGATCGCCCGGTGGGAGGAAGAGGGTGGCAACACCTACGACCCCAAGGCCGAATACCTCTCGCGCACCGACGACGCCCACGACGGCGTCTTCTCCGGGCCCTGATTCGCGATCAGTATCCGGTGCCGCAGAACGGTGCCGGTCGCACCGCGAAGAACGTGTCGAGGCGCGCGAGGACGTCGGCCGATGCCTCGGACGCGCCGATCGAGGCGAGGTCGTACCACGACACCGCGCCGAGGTAGGCCGCCGACAGCGTGGCGATGTCGACCGCGATGTCGGGCCCGTCGCCGGTGCGCGCTGCGCCGTCGGACGTGATCGTCCATGCACCATCGTTGGCGGGAAACATCGGGTCTCGGACGCCGATCGTGACGGTACCGACGCCAGCGCCGTACGTTCGCTCACCCAGCGCGCGGTCGACGTCGAGGATGCGGATCCACTGGTCGTCGTAGCGCTGGACGGCCTCGTAGGCGCGCGAGTCGTGCATCGCGCGGCGCACGGCCTCGTCGGTCGGGCGTGACTCGGCACGCCATGTGGTGATCAGGTCGATGTCGAGCAGATAGCGCCACAACTCCTGCTCGACGGCCGGTGACGCACCCCACATGTCGCGCACCTTGCCGGTTCCCGTCGGGTTCTTGGCGAACGTCTCGTCCCAGTCGACGTCGTAGTACACGTAGCCGTCGTCGCTGCCTCTCGTGTCGGTGTGCACGGCGACGAACGACCCCTTGCCGTAGGGCTCCTTGGTCGGCTCGGTCGCCTCCTTGACGATGCGCGGCCACATCCATGCTTGCCGACTGATCGAGCCAACTCGCCATCGCGCCACCCGCTCGTACAGCGACGGCACGACATCGAGGATCTCGGACGGACCGAGCAGGCGCATCGAACCCGGCAGTGGCGCCGACCGCCACGGCTTGGTCTGACGCGTGGTGACCACGGCAGCCACGCCATCGGTGGCGATCGCGAAACCGAAGCGCCGATAGATCGTCGACTCGCTCGCATGGAGGCTGGCGAGCACGTTGCCGCGCTCATGCGACTCACGCAGGAGGTGATGCATCAGCTGGGTGAGCAGGCCGCGACGAGTATGTGTCGGAAGCACGCCGACACGCGTGACGCCGGCAGTCGGCACACACGCCCCGCCGGGAACCGTCGAATCGAAACGGAACGCCGCGACCACGCCGACGCACACATCACCGTCCCACGCCGCGAGGGAGTCGCTGTCGTCCCACGACGCTTGACCCGCAGCGAAGTTCTCGTCGTTGGTGGCGCCGCTGAGCAGCGCAACGCGAAACGCGTCGACCGCGGCGCGTCGCTCCTCGACCGCAACCGGCCTGATGTCGTACTCACTCATCGGCACACGCTGCCACACGAGAACCCTCGGTAGGCGATGAGTTTGTGGCGCGGCCGGCGGCCCGGAATCTCATCGCCGATCGCGCGTGTCCCGGGGCGATGAGGTTGTGGCGCGGCCAGCGCACCGGAATCTCATCGCTTGCTCGGCTGACGCCGTGCCGCCGGTCAGACGGCGAGGAGGTCGCGGGCGCCGGTGTCGCTCGACGGGTGGCGCAGCTTGCTCATCGCGCGCGCTTCGATCTGGCGGATGCGCTCACGGGTGAGGTTGAAGTGTTCGCCGACCTCCTCGAGCGTGCGCGGCTCGCCGCGGTCGAGACCGAAGCGCAGCTTGAGGATTTCGCGCTCGCGTTCGTCGAGCGGTGCCAGCAGCCGTGAGATCTCGTCGGGCAACAGCGCCGTGGCTGCGACCTCGAACAGCGACTCGGCCGAACGGTCTTCGACGACGTCGCCGAGTTCGGCGTCGCCGTCCTCGCGCAACGGCTCCGACAGTGAGAGCGGCTCGGCGGCGAAGCGCAGCGCTTCGGTCACCTTGTCCTCGGGCATCTCGACTTCCTTGGCGAGCTCCGACAGCGTGGCCGGACGGCCGTACTTCAGCTCCAGGCGCGAGCGCGCCTTCTGGAGCCGAGCGAGC
>JBGTEH010000405.1:0-2554 GCA_041747915.1 Ilumatobacteraceae bacterium | reverse complement strand
TCGACGACAGCGACCGCTTCGGTGTCGACCTCACCAAGCGCCAGGTGACGCCGTCGTTCGTGGAGTTGATGCGCTTCGAGATCGACCGGTGTCGCGAGCTGTACCGATCGGCCGAAGTCGGCATCTCGATGCTGCCCGAGCGGTCGGCGAAATGCGTCTTGGCGGCGCACACGCTCTACGGCCGCATCCTCGACACGATCGAAGCGCAGCACTACGACGTGTTCTCCCGGCGCGCCAGCGTGTCGACCACCGAGAAGGTCGCCATGGTCGCCAAACTCCTCCTTCCGCGCCGGTGACCACCAACGAACGCGTGAACAAATGGGGTGCTGATCGCACCATTGGTTCACGCATTCGCGAAGTGGTGGGCGGTGTGGCGGCCGGAGTGACGGTGGTGGGGATGGTCGCAACTCCGCTGATGGCCCAGGGCGGACGAGCCCGACGGGTGTTGTCGACGGTGGTCGTGGTCGGATCGTGCACCACGACCGGCGCCAACGCCGTGCGACGTTGGGGTGCGCCGCGCGCCGCAACGGCGGGGGCGGTGACCGCCATCGCGACAACGGCCGTCGAGCGAATCGGCACGCGCACCGGATTCCCGTTCGGGCGCTACACCTACACCGGCTCGCTCCAGCCGCAGGTCGCCGGTGTTCCAGCGATCGTGCCACTCGCCTGGTTCGCGATGGGTGTGCCGGCGCGGGAGTCGGCCCACGCAGCGCTCGGTGAACACTCGACGCCGGTGCGGCGCGTCGTGCTGGGTGCGGCGGCGCTCACTGCGTGGGATCTGTTCCTCGATCCGCAGATGGTCACCGAGGGATACTGGGTGTGGGCCCGCCGCGGCCTCTACCGCGGGATCCCGCTCGGGAACTACATCGGGTGGTTCGTCACCGGACTCGGCGTGATGACAGCGCTCGAGGTGCTCCTGCCACCCAGCGAACAGCCAGCGGGTGCCGACGGAGCGCTCTTGGGCGAGTACGCATTCATGGGCGTGATGGAGACGATCGGATTCGCGCGCTACTTCCGTGATCCGACGGTGGCGATCGTCGGCGGTGTCGGCATGTTGCCGATCGCCGTGGCGGCGGTGGCAGGCAAGCTTCGTGGCTGAGCGGGCCAGAGTTGCGGTCGTCGGCGGTGGCGTCGGCGGGCTCGCGACGGCGATCCGTTTGCGGTCGGCGGGGCATCAGGTCGCCCTGTTCGAGCGCAACGACGTGGTCGGCGGCAAGCTCGCGACAGAACGTCGCGACGGTTACTCGTTCGACATCGGGCCGTCGCTCGTGACGCTGCCGGACGTGTTCGACGAGCTGTTCCGTGTTGCCGGCACGACGCTGTCCGACCACGTCGATCTCGTTCGGCTCGACCCGCAGTTCAGCTACCGATGGAGCGACGGCTCAACTCTCACCGTGTCGGACGCGGCGGACAGCACGGCCGCAGCGTTCGCTGCCTTCGCACCTGGTGCGGGCGACCAGTGGCGCCGATTCGACGCGCGCGGTCGGCGGATCTGGGACGTGGCCGCTCGTACGTTCTTCGCGGGCCCGATGTCGAACCCCTGGTCGCTCGCGAAGCGTCTGCGGTCGCCCCTCGATCTGACCGCCATCGATCCGCTGCGCACCTTGCACCGATCGGCCGAGTCGTTCTTCGACGACCCACGTCTCGTGCAGTGGGCCGATCGCTATGCGACGTACTCGGGCTCGTCGCCGTTCGCTGCGCCGGCAACGTTGGGGTGCATTGCGCACATCGAGGCCAGGTACGGCTGTTGGTATCCGATGGGAGGGCTCGACGAGATCCGAACGGCGCTGGGGTGGGTCGCGTCGCAGATCGGCGTCGACATCCGCACGGGCACCGAGGTCGTGCGGATCGAGGCGGGCGAACGAGTGACGGGAATCGCACTGGCCGACGGCACTCACGAGGCGGTCGACATCGTCGTGGCCAACGCCGACGCCGAGCACCTGTACGGCGACCTCCTCCCAGACCCCGAGGCGCTCGCTCGCGTCCGTCGGGCCGCGCGCTCGACGAGTGGATTCGTGCTCTGCCTCGGAGTGCGAGGGGCCACGCCGAACCTGAAGCATCACAACGTCTGGTTCTCCGACAGCTATCGCCGCGAGTACGCCCAACTCGGCGCCGGTCGACTCGCCGACGACCCGACCGTCTACGCATGCGTGTCGTCGGTGACCGACCCGGCTCAAGCACCGGTCGGTTGCGAGAACTGGTTCCTGTTGGTCAACACTCCCCAGGGCATCGACGTCGACGCCGACGCGTACGCCGACGTCGTGCTCGATCGCCTCTCGGCGCACGGCGTCGACCTGCGGCCCCGTCTCGAGTTCCGCCACACGATGACCCCGGCCGACATGGCCGACCGCTACCGCTCACCGGGCGGCGCCATCTACGGCACATCGTCGAACGGGAAGCGGGCGGCGTTCGCTCGGCCCGCCAATCGAGGGTCGAAGCCCGGGCTGTACCTGGTGGGAGGATCGAGTCATCCCGGCGGCGGATTGCCGCTGGTGATGACCAGCGCCCGCATCGTCGCCGACATGATCGAGGCGGACGCCGTCCGATGAGCGCA
>JBGTEH010000404.1:0-2346 GCA_041747915.1 Ilumatobacteraceae bacterium | reverse complement strand
CACGCCCGCACCTCCAGCCTTGCCAAAGCCACCGAGACCCTCGACATCGGAGTCCGCCGACGACGTGCGAAGCACCTCGCCCTTGACGAGCTGACGACCGTTCCGATCGAGGCTTGGCCGACACCCGACTTGCACGCCGAGAGGCGAAGAGTAGAGCAGCTCCTCGGCGCAGCTGGCCCCGACCGACACCGCGATCTCGACGCACTCAAGACACGGCGAACCGACGCGATCGACGACTTGGCCGATGCCAACGTGGAGGTCGAGTCGCTCAGGGGTCGCAAGCGTCCGCTTCGTGAACGACGCAAGCCCGACACCGAACTCATCCGAGCGACCAGCCGAGTGAACAACCTGCAAGACCGCTTCGATCGTCTCGATTCTGAGATTGCAAGCCTGGAGACGAGCCAGCACCGCCGCCGAAGTCACCTCGCTGCGCACGAGGCCGACGCCCATCAGCTCAAAGCGATCGAAGCCATCCTGGACGGACGAACCCAGAAGTCGATCGCCCGCAGCGTGACCGACCCGCCGTCATACATCGTCAAATCGCTCGGCCGTCGCCCTGGCCGAGGCGAGCTCGACCGCGAGTGGGTTCGAACCGTTGCGACGGTCGAGCGCTACCGCGTCGAGCACGACATCACCGGCAAACGCACCCTCCTCGGCCAGTACCCTGAGGACAATCCGTTCGACCAGATGGACTGGGAAATGATCCACAAGAGCGTGACCGAGACTCGACAGGAGCTCGGAATCGAGAGGCCGCCGAGGCGAGGCCGCGGGATCGAGCTTCCATCACTCGGGATGTAGCGATGCGGCCTTCGATCCGAAGTCGACGGGCCATCCCATCGATTCCGCGGTGTGGGGCGAACCCGAGCGTTCTGGCTCGCGATTATGCGTGGATCGCGACGGCCGCTGCCGGCGCCCTCACGTGCCGATCTGATCGGTCGCTGGCCGGTTCCAGAGATGTTGTTATGCGCTGTGAGATCGGAGATGTAACGGGTCTGGCTGACGCGCTCAGCGACACGCTCTGCCTTTACACCGACGACCTGGCAGTCGTACCGACCCCGGTGGACCCGCTCAGCAACGGCTGAGGGGAACGCATCCAGGCGGGTGCTTGTCGAGCGAGCGCGATCGGAGTGCGTCGCTGAACGCGGACGGCCGGTCGAGAGCGCGCGGTTGTGATCAGGTGTCTGGCTGTGGTCACGCGGCGCTGGGAGCGGTCCGCGGCTGTCAGTGGGGGTGTGCGGGTTCGTGGTGGTACGTGTCGTGGAGCCAGGCCCGTACGTTCGGGTCGCGGCTGAGGCGGATGGCGTTGGTGGCGTGGGTCTGTGCGTCGACGGTGTGGCCGGCGGTCGCATGGCAGTGGGCGAGGACTGCGTGGTAGGGCTGGTAGT
The DNA here is from genome assembly GCA_041747915.1 of Ilumatobacteraceae bacterium. Classification (GTDB taxonomy): domain Bacteria; phylum Actinomycetota; class Acidimicrobiia; order Acidimicrobiales; family Ilumatobacteraceae; genus Sva-07. Next base: position 961 of record JBGTEH010000404.1, on the reverse strand, counting down.
TCTCGACCCGCTCTGGGGGCAGCGCGTCGAGCATCGCGAGCGCTGGTTCGGGTCCGTGAGCGTTGCAGTGAGCAGCGGCACGTGCGACGTGCGTGCCGATGGTCGGGTCGTAGGTGATGAGTCCGTCGTAGATCGTCGCGATGGACTCCCAGTCGGTGATGCCGGTGAGTGCTCGTCGGTTGTGGATGGATTGGACGACGGCGTGGAGTTGGTAGCGACCGATGTTCCCTGCTCGGTGTGCAGCGTCGAGGTGTGTCTCGGCTTCGGTCATCAGCTCAGGTGACCACTTCGTGATGTCTTGTTGTTCGAGCGGGACGTAGCCGTTGGTTGCACTGCGCCGGGCAGGGATGCGAGCGGCGCTGTGGAGCATGAGCGCGAGGAGGCCGTGCGTTTCGGGTTGGTCGGGAAGCAGCTCGGCGACGAGTCGTCCGAGTCGGAGTGCTTCGTCGGTGAGGCCCGATTGGCGGGCGTCGGCGGCGAACTGATCGTCCCAGCCGGTGCCGTACGCGGCGTAGATGGCGTCGAGCACGCCGGCGAGACGCAGCGGAAGTTCGCTGTCGCTGGGGATGTTGAATGGGATCGCGTTCTGCTTGATCTTCGCCTTCGCGCGCACGAGGCGTTGGCTCATCGTTGCGGGGGCGACGAGGAACGCTGATGCGATGCGCGCGGCGTCGAGCCCAAGCACGGTCTGCAAGATCAGCGCGCTGCGCATGGAGGGATCGATCGCCGGGTGGGAACAGGCGAACATCAGCTGGAGACGTTTGTCGGGAATGATCGAGTCGATGGTGGGCATGTCGTCGTCGGAGGGTTCGTCGGCGTTGGCGTGGAGCCGTTCGAGCGCAGGCAATGCACGTGCGGCGACGCCACGGCGTCGCGCGGCGCCGATGATGTTGCGTCGGGCCACACTGACGAGCCAGGTGTCGGGCCGGTCGGGGATGCCCCGTGTCGGCCAGGTGCGTAG
>JBGTEH010000403.1:0-3371 GCA_041747915.1 Ilumatobacteraceae bacterium | reverse complement strand
AGCACGCATCGAGCCGGGCCCCGATCCTGCGCTGATGGATCGCCTGGCGATGAAGTACACGGGCCTCTCGCGCCATCCGTTGGCGATGCGCGACTCACCGACGAGCGTGGTCGTGCGCGTGGAGATCGATCGGATCAGCGGTGTCGGCCCATGGGTCGAGTCCTGAGTACGGTCGTGTCGATGAGTGATCTCGACGTGGCGCGGCTGGCGGGGTCGTGCGGGGCCATCGTGCGGGGGATCGATGTGACCCGACAACAGTCGGCCGACGAGATCGACGCGATCCTGGCGTTGCTCGACGAGCACCTCGTCGTCGCGTTCCCCGACCAACCGATGGGCCTCGATCGGCTCGAGGCGTTCACCGACGAACTCGGCGGGCGCGATGTCACCCCGTATGTCACGCCGGTCGATGGGCGGCCCTTCGTGATCCGGGTGATCAAGGAGCCGACCGACGAGTTGAACTTCGCCAATGCATGGCACACCGATCTGTCGTACCTCACCCGTCCGCCCGCGTACACCGTGCTGCACGCCCGCGACGTGCCCGGTGTGGGCGGCGACACGATGTGGGCCAACCAGCACCTCGCCTACGAGACATTGCCCGACACCGTGAAGACGCAGATCGCCGACCTGCGAGCAACCCATTCGGCGGGGATGGCTTACGGCACCGGCGGCTACCTCGAGGCGGTGGCGGAGAAGAGTTCGATGGGGATCGAGCCGTCGCCCGGCGCGCATGCGACCGAGACACACCCGCTCGTGATCCGCCACCCACGCACGGGACGAAGCGCGTTGTACGTGAACTCGGTGTACACGACGGGCATCGAGGGGATGGATGCCGACGAGGGCCGAGCGTTGCTCGCGCGACTCACCGCCCACGCGACCCATCCGAACCTGACGTGTCGCCTCCGGTGGACGCCGGACATGCTCACGATTTGGGACAACGCCTCCACACAGCATTTTGCGATCAACGATTACCCCGGCACTCGACGCGAACTGTTCCGCACCAGCGTCGCCGGCCCCGAACCCCAGCCCGCCTGATGTAACGGTGGTGTCAGACACCAGCGTTACATCAGGCTGCGGCGGACCGAGCAGCGGCGGATTCCATTGCGCTCCAGAGTTCGGCGCGCACACGGTCGGCGTGCGGCGGACGTAGGTCGTTCGTGACGACGACGCCCTCGATCATGTCGGCGATCACTGCGCTGCGAGGTCGCCCGGTGAGGCGGATCGACACCACGGCGCCGCCGGATCGACGACGGATCGAACGGTCGACGCCCACGAGACGCGGCGGACACCGGAAGCTCGGCCCGACGAGCCCTCGCCGCCTGGCCTCTCGGGTGAGGGCGCGGGCGGCGCTGGCGAAATCGACGGTGGTTGCGGCTTCCATACGCCTCACATCATGACGGCGGGGTACCACAGAGATGATGGGACCCTCCCCGATTCCCGAAAAATGCGCCGTCATGCCCGCTGAGCGGGCACATCCCCGCACGTTTCGGGACGGATGGGGTGGACGACGCCGGCGCGTCGGCGGGCGTCGGCGGCGGCGACCCCTCGGTACAGTCGCCGCGATGAACGATGGGGCCACGAGCGGCACGGGCAGCCTGACGCCCACTCAGCTCAAGACCCTCTCAGCGCTGCGTCGCCCCGAGCAATCGGTCGTGTTCGACCCCGACCTCATCGCCGACATCCGCACCGAGATGCGGATTGCGCTCGACGAGTTCACCGAACGCCTTCCGCCGAACCAGGACATCTTCATCTCCAAGTACAAGCTCACGTCAGTCCTCGAGTGCGAAGAGAACCACATGATCCCCGACGACTTCGAGTGGAAGCCGTCGACCGCGAAGGGTCAGGTTGCTCATCGGGCGATCCAACTCACCCTGTCGTGGCGGGGCGAGGCGAACCCGATCGACCTGGTCGATGAAGCGATGGCCCGTCTGGCCGACGAGGAGCGCGGCATCGGCGCCTGGATCGCCGGCCTCTCCCCCGCCGACGAGGCCGACTTGCGGGGCCAATCGGCCGAGCGGCTCACCAAGTTCATGGAGTGTTTCCCGCCGCTCGACAAGCGGTCGAATCCGATGACCGAGTCGTCGATCCGCTGGCCGAACGACGGCCCGATCGTGTTGTCGGGCAAGGTCGACCTGGTGATGGGTCGCCCTCGAGGGACGGAGAGCAGCAAGGTGATCATTGACTTGAAGACCGGGCGGCCCAACGTGCACCACCGCGAGGATCTCGGGTTCTATGCGCTGCTCGAGACCTTGGTTCGATCGGTGCCGCCCCGCAAGCTGGCGACGTTCTATCTCGATGCCGCCGAGGCGCAGGCGGAGGACGTGAGCGAACGACTCCTGCGTACGGCGGTGCGACGTACGCTCGACGGGATCAACCGGATCGTCGAGCTCCACGGCGAGGGACGCCCACCCGTTCGACGCCCCGGCGTGACGTGCCGATGGTGCCCGCTCGCAACGACGTGCGACGAGGGCCAGGCCTACCTCACCGCCGGTCCCGACGACTGATCAGGTGGCGACCGCCATCTCCCCGCTCTCGCGATTCTCTGCGGAATGAGTTTCACCTGTCGGGACGCATTCCGCAGAGAATCGCGCCGGAACTCGCAGGCGGACCGGTGGGCCGTGGTCAGTTGGAGATGCCGATGGTCTGGATCTCGTCGACGTCGTAGTCGACGGTGAGCGTTCGTGGGATCGAGCCCGCCGACCCGGATCCGCCGGACGATCGATAGGTGACCGCCCACGTGGCGGTGACGCCGAGCTGGTACGGCGCGTCATCGGGCGACGATCGGCGGAAGGTGTAGCCGCACGGACCCTGCTCGAGCGTGTCGAGGTCGACGATCGGCACGCCGACGCCGTCGCACACGACCTGGTCACCGTTGCCGAAGTCCCATCGGGTGGAGGCGAGGGTGACAGTGGCCTCCGCCCAGTGGACGCCCGCCTCGGCCCGCACCGTCACCGGCGGTTGGGTCTGAATGGCCAGCCACATCCCGAGGTTGACGATGCCGCCGGCCTCGGGCGGCGGGCTGATGTCGAGCATCGGTGCGGGCACGGCGCCGCGGGCGCGGTCGACCGCGTCGTCGATGACGTCCTGCACGGTGATCGACGTGTCGACCCACGTGAAGCCCGAGGTTCCATTCGGGCAGACCCGGTTGAAGACCGTCTCCTCGCGTCCATCAGGGAATTGGCGCCGGATCGCACCGTCGGCCCCTTGGGCGAACACATAGCCCGAAATCTGGATGTTGCCGTACGAAGCGGGGTCCCACCCGTCAACCGCGGTGGCAGCCTCCCACCGACAAGGCTGCGGCGCCGCCACCACCCCGTTCGGCCGCGGTGCCGGTCGTGGTGCCGGTGCGTTGCACTCCACCGTGACGGAGTCCG
>JBGTEH010000402.1:0-1610 GCA_041747915.1 Ilumatobacteraceae bacterium | reverse complement strand
GCGGCCCTGTGGCTCGCCCACCGAGTGGCGCGACCGCTGATCGCCGATCGATCCGCACGCGATCTCGACCCGTCGAGCGACGAGGCGGTCGGGCCCATCGACGAGGTCGCAGCGGCTGCGGTATCGCCGACCGATGCGATCCGGGGCACGCGCCGCGAACTTCTCCTCAAGACCGGCGGGCTGCTGGGCGCGATGGCGCTCGTCGGAATCGGCGCCGGTGCCATCGGACGGTCGATTCGGGGCCGATTCAGTGCGAGCGAGTCGCGGATGAGTGTGTCGCTCCCTCGGGCGACGAACGCGCTGGCCCCTGTTCCGACCGACGTATCGGTCGGGATCGACGGTGTGGCGCCGTTCGTGACTCCGAACGCCGACTTCTACCGGATCGACACCGCCCTCACCGTTCCGCAGGTGCCGACCGACGGCTACGAGCTGCGCGTCACCGGGATGGTCGACCGTGAGCTGAACCTCACCTTCGACGATCTGCTGGACCGCAACGTGGTCGAACACGACATCACGCTGACGTGTGTGTCGAACACGATCGGCGGCGAACTGATCGGCAATGCCCGCTGGACGGGCGTGCGGCTCGACGAGTTGCTGGCCGAGGCGGGCGTGCGTTCCGGAGCCACTCAGGTCGTCGGACGTTCGATCGACGGCTACACCTGCGGCTTCCCGATCGAGGCGGCCACCGACGGCCGCAATGCGCTCGTCGCGTTCGGGATGAACGGCGAACCGCTGCCCCTCGAACACGGCTTTCCGGTGCGCCTGATCGTGCCGGGCCTGTACGGCTACATCTCCGCAACGAAATGGCTCACCGAGATCGAACTGACGACGTTCGAGGACTTCGAACAGTATTGGGTGCCGCGCGGCTACGCCGATCGAGCACCGATCAAGCTGATGAGCCGGATCGACTCCGTCGACGGCCTTGGCACGCTGACTCGCAACGCCGATGGCACGGCCGCGATCGGTGGTGTCGCCTGGGCCCAGACCCGAGGTATCAGCGCTGTGGAGGTGCAGGTCGATGACGGGCCGTGGCAGCCGTGCGAACTGGGTGCCGCCCTCAACGACGACACGTGGCGCCAGTGGGCCTACCGCTGGACGCCGCCCGCCACGGGTCGCATGTCGATCCGTTGTCGTGCAACCGACGGAGAAGGTGTGATCCAAACGGACGAACGGTCCGAACCACTGCCGAACGGTGCCTCCGGGCACCACCAGATCGTGGTGTTCGTCGAGTGAGCTACCCCCCGGTTCATCCGACGAACGCCACAAGGTCGCTGCAACGCAGCGTGAACACAACCCCCCAGCAAACCCAACAAGGAGAAGAAGTCATGAAAACCCGTACCCGCAACACGAAGGTGATGCTCGCCGTCGCTTCGTTCGCTCTGGTCGCCGCCGCCTGTGGCAGTGACTCGAACGACTCGGCACCGGCCGCCAGCGAGGCTCCGGTCTCGACCGAGGCCATGGACGAGACAGTCACGACCGACGCCATGGACGACATGGAAGAGTCCGATGGCCCGTTCGGGCCGGCGTGCGAAGCCGTACCGACCGACGGTGAAGGATCGTTCGCCGGGATGACCGACGACACGGCCGCCACCGCCGCCTCGAACAACCCG
>JBGTEH010000401.1:0-2601 GCA_041747915.1 Ilumatobacteraceae bacterium | reverse complement strand
TACATGGGCGAATGGTTCGCGTACAGCCAAGCCCTCGTCGAGGCGGGCGCGATGGTCGCCGGCGAAGCGCTGCAAGGCGCCGAAACCGCGAGCACGGTTCGGGTCCGCGATGGCAAACGCCTCGTGACCGATGGTCCCTTCATCGAGTCGAAAGAAGTAGTCGGCGGTTACTACGTGATCGATGTCGCCAACCTCGACGAAGCACTCGATTGGGCCGCCAAGATTCCGAACGCCCACTTCGGCACCATCGAGGTCCGACCGGTCATAGAATTCGACGGCTGACGAGCCGGGCCGACCGTCTGCCGACGAATCTGATGGATGTCGCCGACGTCTTCCGCACGGAGTGGCCGCGACTGGTGGCCACGCTCATGCGCGACGTCGGCGACCTCAGCATCGCGGAAGATGCGGCACAGGACGCATTCATCGAAGCATCGACGAGGTGGCCCACGGACGGGATCCCCGACCGGCCGGGCGCCTGGTTGATCACAACCGGCCGACGCAAAGCCATCGATCAGATCCGCCGAATGCAGCGATTCGAGGATCGGCTCCCACCGTTGGCCGACCGCGCCACGACCAACTACGACAGCACGGAGTCGCCAGACATCGACCTCGACAGCGAGCAGGCACTCGACGATCAACTCGCTCTCCTGGTCGGATGCTGCCACCCTGCCCTCGCCCCGGAGGCGCAAGTCGCGTTGACCCTACGAATCGTCGCCGGTCTCTCGACCCCACAAATAGCCCGTGCCTTCCTGGTGTCTGAAGCCACCATGACGCGTCGACTCACTCGCGCCAAATCGAAAATCCGGGCTGCACGAATCCCGTTTGGCCCACCAGACATGAATACGCTCGCCGAGCGCATCGGTGCGGTCTGCGAAGTGATCTCGTCGATCTTCACCGAAGGCCACGCCAGCGCAACCGACACAGCACTCATCCGAGGAGATCTCTGCGAAGAGGCAATCTGGCTCGCCGAACTTCTGAGCAAGCTCGCCCCGGCCGATCCAGAAGTCGCAGGACTTCACGCGCTCCTGCTGTTGACCGACGCCCGTAGATCGAGCCGGCTCGATCACCACGGCCGCCCGATCCTGCTTGCCGACCAGGACCGGTCCCTGTGGGACCAACCGATGATCACTCGCGGTCTCGCCGAACTGGCAAGAGCACACTCGTATCAGCGAGGCGGAGCCTTCCAGTTCCAAGCAGCAATCGCCGCCTTACACGCCACGGCACCAACCTTCGAGGCCACCGACTGGCCATCAGTGCTACGCCTTTACGATGCGCTCCTGCGGCGCCAACCCAGCGCCCTCGTCGCACTGAACCGTGCCATCGCCGTCGACCACGTACACGGGCCAGCCGCCGCTCTCACTGCACTCGACGCCATTCCACAAGCGGACGACCTCACCGGCGACCTCGACGAATACGTGTACTTCCACACCGCTCGTTTCGACGTCCTGGCCCGACTCGGTCAGCTCGATGCCGCCGACGCCGCACTCGAACGCGCGATCGCGTGCAGCACCAACGAATCGGAACGATCGTTCCTCAGGCACCGACGGCAGGATCTACACGAGACCTCCGGTCCGCGTGATCATCGAAACTGACGCAGCAACTCATCGCCCGTTGCACCCATCGCCATGGTCAATCCGACGAGACGACGCCGATCTCGAGCACGTTGGCGGCGGGGTCCGCGCCGATGAACATCGTGAATCCTTGGGGACGGGCCCGGCCCGTCCCCATCCGTCCGTCTGCTGCGTTCGAGTGCTCGGCGACCGTCAGTCGAGGAAGCTGCGGATGAGTCCCAGGGACGTCGGCGCGGCCGATGCCGCACTGCGACGTGTCGTCTCCGGTGGGCGGAATTCGGGGTCAGCCGGGAAAGGCGGAGTCAAAGGCGGCTGTGAGTTCAGGAGTTGCGAGCCCGCTGTATCCGCAGAAGTTGACGTTGCCTTCCGCAGCAGTGATCAAGTACTGCTCTCCAACCGCGAACTCGAAACCGGCGATCAGGCCGGGTGATGCGTCCGGTGAGTGCAACACCACGGTGTCGGCGTCGCCGCCGGCGTACCACCGGTCGACGGTGAGTGTCACCATGGCGTCCTCGACACTGGTCGCCGTTGCGGCGAACGCCGGCGACATGTCAGCCAAGAACGACACGTCGAACATCATGCACGATGCCATCGCATCACCGCTGTCGACTGACAGCTCCAACGGTGCTGAGGCGACTTCTGCAGCATCATTGCCACCGAGATTGACAATGATTCCGGCGCTGGCGATCGCAGCCACAGCGGCGGCGGCGATACCGAGCATCCATGGGCGCCGACGGTTGCTGCGGATGTCGATGATTGCATGGTCGCGGGGAGGGTAGGTGGTGGTGTCGTCGATGACGGGTGTGTTCATGATGTGCTCCAATCGGGTTCGGGACGACGATGTCGCCGCTGATTCGACGGGCACGCCGGGGTGCATCGGGTCGAGGTCGGCGAGTTGCTCTCGTAGCTCGTCGTTCACGATCCGACCTCTCTGGTGTGTCCATAGCCTTCATGTCCGGCTCCGGCACGACTCTGTCGCACGATCGAGTTTGCGAGCTTCTTTTTCAGACGGGTGAGCCGCAAGCTGACG
>JBGTEH010000400.1:0-2078 GCA_041747915.1 Ilumatobacteraceae bacterium | reverse complement strand
GTGCGCCTGCAGTCGTCGATCGCCCGCCAGATCCGGGCCAAGAAGACTCCGATCCTCGACTTCCGGCCCGACATGGTGATCCGGTCGGCGGCGCGGATCGACGACATCTTGAAGTCGGACCAGGCACGCTTGGAGCGCGAGGCGAACACCAGCGGGTCTGGCGACAGCTCGACCGAGGCCTGATGGCGCGTCGCAAGCCGGCGATCACCCATGGGGTCGCCGTCGTCGACAAGCCCGCCGGCGTGACGAGCCATGATGTGGTGGGCATGCTGCGTCGTCGATTCGGCGAGCGTCAGGTCGGTCACGCGGGCACGCTCGACCCGGACGCTACGGGTGTCCTGGTCGTCGCGATCGGCAAGGCGACCCGATTGCTGCGGTTCGTCGAGAAGACTCGCAAAGGCTACACGGGCCAGGTCGTGCTCGGTTCGTCCACGACGACGCTCGACTCAGCGGGCGATGTGGTGGCGACCTACGACATGGCGGATGTGACCATCGAGCACACCAGGACGCTCGTGGCCGAGCACTTGGTCGGTGACATCGAGCAAGTGCCGCCGATGGTGTCGGCCATCCGCGTCGATGGCCGACGCCTGCACGAACTCGCCCGCGAGGGCATCGAGGTCGAACGCCAGCCGCGCCCGGTCACCATCCACCGGTTCGACGTCGTCGACTGGGCGGAGCCCGGCGTGCTGGCGATCGACGTCGAATGTTCTGCGGGTACCTACATCCGCACACTGGCCGATGATCTCGGGCGCCTCCTGGGTGGGGGAGCCCACCTGCGCAACCTCCGGCGCACGTACGTCGGCGAGTTCACCCTGGCCGAGGCGGCGGGCCCCGACGAGTGTGCGCTGCTGCCGATTGCGAGTGCGGTGCGCGCGCTCGATGCGGTGATGGTCGACGACGAGGTCGCTGCGCTCGTCGCCAATGGCCGAGTACTCGACACGTGGGAGGGGAGTGGTCCGTGGGCGGTCTTCAATGAACGCGACGAGCTGCTCGCGGTGTACGAGACCTTCGGCGATGCGCAGGCCAAACCAGCAGTCGTCCTGCCGCACTGATCTCGGTGCGGGGCGCGGTGCAGGGTGCGGCGTTGAGGGGCGAGTAGCTCGGCCACTGCGACCTGCGGCGGTCGGGAGATATCCTCGCGCCGTGCTCGTTGTGACGGATCTGGAAGATTCCTCGTTGACCGGCGCTCGATCGGTGATCACGATCGGCGCATACGACGGCGTTCACCTCGGCCACCGCGCCGTCATCGATCAGGTACGCCGTCGCGCCGACGCACTCGGTGCTCGATCCGTGGTCGTCACCTTCGATCGGCATCCAGCCAGCGTGGTGCGCCCGGAATCTGCGCCGCGGTTGCTGACCGATCTCGACCAGAAGCTCGAACTCCTCGAATCCACGGGCCTCGATGCAGTCGTCATCGTGCCGTTCGACGCGGCCCAGGCAGCTGAGAGTCCCGAGGGTTTCGTCGATCGCGTTCTGGTGCGGAGTCTGCGAACACAGGTCATCGTGGTGGGAGAGGACTTCCACTTCGGTCGCCATCGCGACGGCAACGTCGACCTGTTGCGCAAGCTCGGTGTCGACGCCGATTTCGATGTCGAGCCCGTCCAGCTGGTGCCGAGGGCCGACGGAGTCGACGAGCCGGTGAGCAGCACGGCGATCCGACGCGCACTCGCTGGTGGTGACATCGCCCGCGCCAACGCGATGCTCGGCCATTCGTACGAGGTGCGCGGCACGGTGTTCGAAGGCGACCAGCGCGGCCGCCTCCTCGGCTTCCCGACAGCCAACGTCGGCGTGCCGAACGGCATGTGCATGCCGGCCGACGGGGTGTACGCGGGCTGGTACGAGCGACCCGACGGCGAGGTGTACGCGTGTGCGATCAACCTCGGTCGTCGGCCGACGTTCTATGAACACGCCGACGCATCCCTGCTCGAGGCCCACCTGCTCGACGTCGACGTCGAACTGTACGGCGAGGTCGCGGAGGTCCGGTTCACGCACTTCCTGCGCAGCGAGCGCAAGTTCGACGGCGTCGACGCCCTGATCGTGCAACTCACCCACGACGTCGAACACGCCCGCCAACTCCT
>JBGTEH010000399.1:0-1643 GCA_041747915.1 Ilumatobacteraceae bacterium | reverse complement strand
CCTCGGAGATCACGCAGGGCGTTGCCCGCGGCCTTGGTGTCGGCCATCAGCGCCGTTTCCGTGATCTCCAACCAGAGCGAGTCGGCGTCGATGCCGGTCTCGCCGAGCGCGTCGTGCACGAGGTCGAGGAAGCTGCCGTCGATCAATTGCTGGGTGGCCACGTTGACCGACAGCGTGCAGTCGGCGAACCGAAGGCCGACCGCTCGCCAGTGAGCGAGTTGCGCCAGCGAGTCGCGCAGGATCCGTCCACCGAGATCGACCATCAGGCCCGCCTCCTCGGCCATCGGCAGGAACTGAGCGGGCACCAGGAGTCCACGTCCGGGGTGCAGCCACCTGGCGAGCACCTCGAAACCGACGACCTGGCCGCCGTCGAGATCGACGATCGGCTGGAAGTACGGCACCACCTCCCCGCGTTCGAGACCCCGGCGCAGTTCACCCGTGGTCTGCAGCGCGGCCACCGACGCGCGTCGGGTCTCCTCGGTGAACGCCTCGACGCGGTCGCGACCTCCCGCCTTCGCGCGATACATCGCGGCGTCGGCATCGCGCAGAAGTTCGTCGGCGGTCAAACCCAACGCGCTGTTCACAGCGAAGCCGATGCTCGCAGTCGTCACCAGTTCGTGCCCTTCGACGACAACGGGACGCTGCACCTCCTTGCGCAGCCGCTCGGCGACCGTGGCCGGATCGACGCCACCGTCGACGAACACGACGAACTCGTCACCTCCGAACCGGGCGAGGCGATCCGTGTCGCGCATCACCAGTCGCAGGCGTCGTGCGATCTCTCGCAGCAGCCCGTCGCCGACGCCGTGGCCGAGGCTGTCGTTGACCATCTTGAAGTTGTCGAGATCGATGAACAGAACCGACACCTGACCGGGCAGCGCATCGACGAGCAGCGCGTCGAGTCGCTCGACGAGTGCGGCACGGTTCGGGAGTTCCGTCAGATCGTCGTGCGTGGCGGCGTGAGTGAGGAGCTCCGCAGCCACCCGTTGCTCGGTGACGTCCTCGATGTGCGTGATCGCGAGCGCCACGCCTTCGTCCTCGGTGACCGAAACGCGCGTGCGCGCCCACACGAACTGACCGTCGCTGCGCAGGTAGCGCTGCTCCAACAGGTAGGTGTCGGCGATGCCCAACTCCAGTCGGGCGCGCTGCGTCGCCGCCGCCCGCAGGTCGTCGGGATGGGTGATCTCGCGGATTCCGATGCCGATCAACGAGGCGAGCGGGCGATCGAGCATGTCGGCGAGCGATTGGTTGGCATCGACGATGCGGCTGTCGGCCAGACGAACGAGTGCCATCCCGGTCGGGGCGGAATGGAACGCCTGCTGGAACCGTCGCCGGGCCTGTTCCAACGCCACTGTGCTGCGGGCGCGATCGGTGACATCGCGCAACAGCACCACGAGGCCACCGTTGAGATGTCGATCATCGACCGAGGGGCGGTGCAGCGACGCCTCCACGAGATGCGGCTCGCCGAAGGCATCGACGAGTTCGAAGAGCACGTGATTGCCGATCGGGCCGGTCACGTCGAGCGGCTCGGCCGTCGGGTCGTCGAAGTGCCAACGCTGGGTGACGACGTCGCGATCGGAGTCGCCGATCATCTCGAGGAAGGCTCGGCCGACCAGCTCGTCGACCGTACGGCCGGTGAGCACCGC
>JBGTEH010000398.1:0-2272 GCA_041747915.1 Ilumatobacteraceae bacterium | reverse complement strand
CCCGAAACCGACGAGGCCCGTGAAGCTCGCGCTCCACACTGGATCGCGCCGATCGTGACCTGGCTCTGCTCACCCGAATCAGCTGGCGTCACCGGCACGGTGTTCGAAGCGTCCGGCCAGATGCTCGCGGTCGCCGAGGGATGGGTGCGCGGCCCGTCGACCACGCCGGTCGACGACCCGACGAAGATCGGTCCGGTCGTCGAACAACTGCTTGCCGAAGCACGCCGCAACTCGGGCATGAACGGCGAGCCCGGCGGCTGGCCACAGACGACGCTCGACTCCTGACACACGACATGATCAACGAAAGCGAGATGTCATGCCACTGAATCCCGATGCTGTCGGATCGAAGAGCGATCCCGTCGAAGCCAGTTGGAACTCCAAGGACGCGCTCCTGTACGCGGTCGGAATCGGCGCCGGTCAAGACGAACTGGCGTTCACGACCGAGAACACGAGCGGTGTCGACCAGTTGGCCTTTCCGACCCTCCCGGTGGTCATCGGATGGGGGAAGGGATCGGCGATGCGCAATGTCGGCACGTTCAATCCTGCATTGCTCGTGCACGGACAGCAGGCCGTCACGCTGCACCGACCGGTACCGATCGACGGGACCGTGGCGATCACGAGTGAGTTGGTCGCGATGCACGACAAGGGGTCGGCCGCCGTCGTGGTGACCGAGACCCAGGCGGTGATGGACGGCGAGGCGCTGTACACCAATACGTCGTCGGCATTCATCCGAGGCGAGGGCGGTTGGGGAGGCGAGCGCGGCCCGTCCGGGCCGAAGAACGTGCCACCCGAACGCGATCCCGACCACTCCGTCACGTATCCGACACTGCGCGACCAAGCGTTCGTGTACAGGCTCTCAGGTGACCGCAACCCGTTGCACACCGATCCCGCCTTCGCGGCGATCGGCGGATTCGACCGACCGATCCTGCACGGGCTGTGCAGTTATGGCTTCACGGGCCGTGCTCTCCTCCACGAAATCTGTGGGAGCGATCCGACCCGCTTCCACCACATCGAGGCTCGCTTCGCGGCGCCGGTGCTTCCCGGTGATGTCCTCACCATCAAGATGTGGGCGGGCGACGCGGGCGACACGCTGTTCACCACCTCGGCTGTCGATCCCGACGACCCATCCACCGAGCGCGTCGTCATCGACCAGGGCCTCTTGCGCCACTCCTGACGTCCGTGCCCCTGAACCAGCGCCGAATTTCTCCTGCCAGTGCGCGCTGAGCGCGCGCTGCGAGGAGAATTTCGGGGTTGAGCGGATCGTTCAGCGGCAGATGTCGACGAGGTGAGTGACGATGTCGGCGAGCGCGATGTCGTGACGTTCGCCGGTGCGGCGGTCCTTGACCTCGATCGTCGGGTTGGTCTCATCGGCGACGCCGCGCCCGACCACGGCGATGGTCGGAATGCCGATGAGCTCGGCGTCCTTGAACTTGACGCCTGGAGATGGTCCGTAACGATCGTCGAGCAGCACTCGCAGTCCGGCCGCTTCGAGTTCGGAGGCGAGCTGTTCCCCAGCGGGAATCTGTGGGCCGTCGGCCTTGCCGGCGATCACGATGTGCACGTCGGCGGGTGAGATCGCGCGGGGCCAGACCAGGCCGAGCTCGTCGTGGCCGGCCTCGGCGATGGCCGCAAGGGCGCGCGTGACGCCGACGCCGTACGAGCCCATCGTGGGTGTGACGGGCCGCCCGTTCTGGTCCTGGACGGTGAGACCCAGCGCATCTGCGTACTTGCGGCCCAACTGGAAGATGTGGCCGATCTCGATCCCGCGGGCGATCTCGACGGGCGATGCACACATCGGGCACACGTCGCCGGCGCGGATCTCCGCCGCTTCGATCGTTCCGTCGGGTGTGAAGTCGCGCCCGGCCACCAAACCGATGACGTGATGGTCGGGTCGGTTGGCCCCGGTGATCCAGGCCGTGCCGACGACGATGCGCGGGTCGACGAGGTAGCGGATCCCCGAGGCGTTCTGAGCGCCCAGTACGCTCGGCCCGATGTAGCCCTTGACCAGCACGGGTCGGGCGGCGAAGTCGGTCTCGTCGAAGGGTTCCGGTTCGGCCGGAGCGACCTGCGCGGCGAGGCGCTTCATGTCGATCTCGCGGTCGCCGGGCAGACCGATCGCCAGCGGCTCGAGTGTGCCATCAGGGTGACGAAGCTTCACCACCACGTTCTTGAGCGTGTCGGCCGAGGTCCAGTCACGGTCGGGATGTCGCAACTCGGCGTCCGCGTTGACCCACTCCACGAGCGTGGCGATCGTGGGCGTTCCGGGTGTGTG
>JBGTEH010000397.1:0-6083 GCA_041747915.1 Ilumatobacteraceae bacterium | reverse complement strand
GTGGATGCGCAGCCCGCCGCGGAAGAGTTGGTTGTAGCGCTCCTGGTACGTCTCGCCGAGAACTTCGCTGCGATTGAGCAGGTAGTCACGCAGCGCCTCGGTGAAGTAGGTGCGCTCGAACGACCGCTCCGGCAGGGTCTTGACGCGTGACGGCAGCACGAAGTCCTCGAGGGCGAGCGCCTCGATCTCGGTGACCTTGGCCTCGTCTTCGAGCCGAGCGACGACCTGCAACCAGCGGGCGCGGCTGCGCTCGGGCTCGTTGATCGGGTCGAAGCCGGTCGGCGATCTCACCAAGCCGGCGAGGAATGCCGACTCGACGAAGGTCAGCTCCTGGGCGGTCTTGCCGAAGTAGGTCTCGGCGGCGGCCGAGATGCCGTACGCGTTGTTGCCGAAGAAGACCGTGTTGAGGTAGCGGGCCAGGATGTCCTCCTTGGCGAGCTCCTTCTCGAGCATCCGGGCGTAATGGATCTGGAGAGCCTTGTATCGGCCGTCGCGTTCGAGGCCGGCGAGGAAGTCGTTCTTGACCACCTGCATCGTGATCGTCGACGCGCCTTGCTGCGGCGCGTCCGAAGCGAAGTTCGACAAGGTGGCGCGCACCAGGCTGCGCACGTTGATGCCGTCGTGGCGGAAGAACTCCTTGTCCTCCACCGTCAAGAATGCGTCGATCACCTCGGGCGGGATGTCGGCGTAGGCGATCGGCTGGGAGTTCTCGAGTTCGTAGAAGCCGATCTCCTGGCCGCTGACGTCGTAGATGTAGGTGCGCTGTGCGAGCGCCTCGAACTCGGGCAACACGACCGGCAGTTCCTCATGAGCGTTGACCGACGACCAGACGCGCGGAGCGATGCCGACCACCGTGGCCGTGATCAGCAACGCACCTGCCACCACGATCAGCAGCAGTCGAGGGATGAACGCGAGGAGACGCACAGTGCATTCGACGATACCGGCCGACCCTTCAGGCTGGGGGTCACCCGGCGAGCTGTCGTGTACCGTCGCCGCGGATGTCCGGCCATCGCTTTCGGATCCGACCATTCCGCTTCGGCGTGCAACTCAACTCGTTCGGCGACGCCCGAACATGGCGGGAACGCGCTCGGCGCATCGAATCGCTCGGATACGCGATCGCCACCATGCCCGACCACTTCACCGAGCAACTGGCACCGATGCCGGGCCTTCAAGCGGTGCTCGATACCACCACGACGCTGCGGGCCGGGGCGTTGGTATTCGCCAACGACTACCGACACCCCGCACTGCTCGCCAAGGAACTCGCCACCATGGACGTCCTCTCCGACGGTCGTGTCGAGATCGGGCTCGGGGCCGGCTGGATGCGCTCGGACTACGACCAGCTCGGTCTGGTGTACGACGGCCCCGGAACACGTGTCGATCGGATGGTCGAAGCGCTCGCAGTGATCCGTGGCGCGATGCGTCCCGTCCCGTTCAGTTTCTCTGGCGACCACTACGTGATCGTCGACCACGACGGTTTCCCCAAGCCCGTGCAATCCCCCTGCCCCCCGATCCTCATCGGTGGCGGCGGATCGCGGATGTTGGGCATCGCCGCTCGCGAGGCCGACATCGTCGGCGTCAATGCCACCCTCACGTCCGGAGAGTTCGGATCGGAGGCCTTCGCAACGATGTCCGCCGAAGCGGTGGCCGCGAAGGTGTCGGTGGTGGCCGCTCAGGCGGGCGATCGGGTCGAACGGATCGAGATGAACATCCGTACGTTCTTCAACGCAGTGACCGACGACCGACGCGGTCGGATCGACGAGATCGCCCGGTCGATGGGCGCCGATCCGACGATGCTCGAGACCTCGCCGTACGCACTGGTCGGAAGCGTCACCGAGATCGTCGAGCAGTTGCTGGCGCTGCGCGAACGGCACGGGTTCAGCTACATCAGCGTCGGAACGGGTGAGATCGAGTCGTTCGCTCCCGTCGTCGCCGAACTCGCCGGACGATAGCCACCGTGGCGCCGCGACGACCCGACGTGGTGCTGTGGGGCGCCGGCATGGTCGCCGGTGTCCATGCCGCCGCGTGCCAATCGCTCGGCTGGCCGATCCGGGCGGTGGCCTCGCGACGCGACACGCGCGCCGCGGAATTGGCGGCCACGGTCGGCGCCCGGGCGACGACCTTCGACGAGCTGCTGGCGGATCGACGCGGCGACATCGCCATCGTGGCCACTCCTCCCGGCGATCACATGCCCGATGCGATCCGACTGCTCGACGCTGGCTACCACGTCGTTGTGGAGGCACCGATTGCCTGCACGCTCGCCGATGCCGACCGGCTGATCGACGCCGAGACGCGAGTCGGTCGAGCGGTGCTGTACTCCGAACACCTCGTGGCGTCACCAGTGGTCGATGGGCTGCTGTCCCGCGTCGGATCGATCGGCGCGCCCACGCATCTGTCGGCCAGGGCGATTCAATCGCCACCCAACTGGCGGGCCGGCTCGCCGAGCGACTGGGGCGGGGGTGCACTGTTCGACCTCGGCGTTCATCCGATCGGCGTCGCGTTGCGCACTGCGATGGAGGCGGGAGCAGGACGGCCCGAGCAGGTGAATGC
This sequence comes from Ilumatobacteraceae bacterium, assembly GCA_041747915.1. Classification (GTDB taxonomy): domain Bacteria; phylum Actinomycetota; class Acidimicrobiia; order Acidimicrobiales; family Ilumatobacteraceae; genus Sva-07. The sequence continues at coordinate 3,536 of JBGTEH010000397.1, read as the reverse complement.
GGTGATCACCGATGCGTCGAGCGACCACGAGCACGCGACCGTCAAGATGCACTTTCCCGGCAGCCTCGTCGCAACTGTCGTGGTGGGATGGCAACCGGGCGCACCACCCGACTGGGACGTGCAGGTGTCGAGCACGACCGGCGTGCTGCGAGCCGAGCTGTACCCGTTACCCACGCTTGAACGCAACGGTGACATCCTCGACATCGGACCCCGCGGGCGTGCTCCATCACTCGTCGACGACTACGGCTATGCCACGCAGCTCAAGCGGTTCTGGACGAACATCCGCACCGGCCGTCCGGTCCCTGCCACATCGCACCTCGGCCGGACCGTGCTCGACGTCATCTCGGCCGCCCACTGGTCGGCCGGCCGCAACGCCATCGACGTGCCGCTCCCCTTCGCCGGGCCTCGCGACCAGACGCCCATCCAACTCCTCGACGTGTGACCGTTACATCTGGGGTCAGACCCTCGATGTAACGGCTCAGCGTTGGGAGAGGTTGCGGCCCTTTTCGATCACGACGACGCCTTCGTCGCTGACGGTGAACAGCTCGCGATCAGCGTCGAGGTCGAGGCCGATGCGGGTCCATTCCGGCACCACGACGTTCTTGTCGACGATGCAGCGGTGCAGCCGCACGCCGGGGCCGATGCGCACGTCGGGGAAGATGATCGAGTCGGTCACGTGGGCGTCGTGGTCGATGAACGTGCCGGGTCCCACGATCGACCGTTCGACGTGCGAGCCCGAGATGATCGAGCCCTGGCACAGCAGGCTGCCGTCGACGAACGACGGTTCGCCGCCCCGCCCGCGCGACACCTTGGCCGGCGGGAGCGCCCGCCGCGAGGTGTACACCGGCCACTTCTCGTTGTACAGGTTGAAGATCGGCACCGGGGAGATGAGGTCCATGTTGGCGTAGAAGAACGAGTCGAGCGTTCCGACATCGCGCCAGTAACCCTTCTCGCGATCGTCCTGACCGGGCACGATGTTGGTCGAGAAGTCGTACGCACGAGCGACCCCGGCCTCGGTGAGCGCGGGGATCACGTCGCTGCCGAGGTCGGTGTACGAGTTGTCGCGTGGCGTCACCACGTCGATGAGCGTCTGGGTGTCGAACACGTAGTTGCCCATGCTGGCGAGACACATGTGGTCGTTGCCCGGCATCGTCGGCGGCGACGCCACCTTCTCGTGGAACGCGATGATCCGACCCTGTTCGTCGACTTCGATCACCCCGAACTCGGTCGCCTCGTGCTTCGGGACGGGGATCGCTGCCACGGTCACACCGGCGCCGGTTTCGACGTGCTCGGCGACCATCTGGCGCGGGTCCATCCGGTAGATGTGGTCGGCGCCGAACACGCACACGATGTCGGGTGACTCGTCGGAGATGAGGTTGAGGTTCTGGTAGATCGCGTCGGCGGAACCCTGGAACCAGTACGGGCCACGGCGCATCTGGGCCGGCACGGGCGTCACGTAGTTGTCGAGCATCGCCGAAAAACGCCACGTCTGCGAGATGTGACGATCGAGGCTGTGGCTCTTGTACTGCGTCAACACCACGATCTTGAGATAGCCGGCGTTGGCGAAGTTCGACAGCGCGAAGTCGATCAACCGGTAAGTGCCGGCGAACGGCACCGCCGGCTTGGCGCGATCGTTCGTGAGCGGCTGGAGGCGCTTGCCCTCGCCGCCGGCGAGCACGATCACGAGCACCTTCGGTTCAGGCTTCATCGAGCCCCAACGTACACACCCTCATCGCGCTCGCCCCGCAAGTTCGTCGTAGAGCGCCGAATATTCTGCAGCTGGCAGCCTCCACGACCAGTCGAGCGCCATGATCCGACGTTGCAACGGCTCCCGCCGGCGCCCGTCTGCGAGACGACGCGCGGCGCGGAACAATGCCGCCAGCACGTCCTCGGAGGCGACCCGATCAGCGACGAATCCCGTACCTCGCCGATCGACGTCGGCATCGACCACGGTGTCGACGAGACCTCCCACGCCGGTGACGACCGGAACCGCTCCGTACCGCATTGCCTGCATCTGGGTGAGCCCGCACGGCTCGAATCGGCTCGGCATGACGTAGGCATCGGCGCCGGCGAACATCAGGTGCGACAACGATTCGTCGTACCCCTCGACGAATGCGAACGACTGCGGGTTCTCGGCAGCGAGATCGTGCAGGTGAGCGGCCAGTCGCGCATCGCCCGACCCGAGGATCGCCAGACGCATCGGGATCTGACCGAGCAGAGGGACCAGCGGCGCCAGCAGGTCGATGCCCTTCTGGTGGGTGAGCCTCGTGACGACCGTGGCGAGCGGTGTCGCGTCGACGGCGAAGTCGAACCGTTCGTGCAGCGCGCTCCGATTCACCGTCCGTCCGTCGAGGGCTGTGGCGTCGAAGGGAGCCGCTATGAGCCGATCGTTCGCCGGGTTCCACACCGCTGTGTCGATGCCGTTGAGGATGCCGATCACGTCGCCTTCGCGGTTGCGGAGTTGCTCGTGGAGACCGAACCCACCGTCGGGCGTGACGATCTCGGTCGCATAGTGCGGCGAGACCGCCACGATCCGGTCTGCGAGAGCCAACGCCCCGGAGAGCGGATTCGTGTCGCCCCACCATTCGAAGTGCGACGCGCGCGGCCCGATCAACCGCAACCACGAACCGTCAGTGACACCCTGGTACGCGAGGTTGTGCAGCGACAACACCGTCGGCGGCGGATCATCGAGGGCTGCCAGCACGGTGCCGGTGTGCCAGTCGTTGAGATGCAACACGTCGGGCCGGACCACCTCGACCAGCGCCGCCACGGCGCGGGCGAACCGCAGGAAGCGATCGCTGTTGTCGATCCATCCCTCGCCGCTCGCCTGCAGGTACGGGTGGGCGCGGGCCATCCCCGGCACCGACACCAGATGCAGTCGACCGACCGTGTGATGCTCGCCGACGCGCACGTGCGCCGGCGCCGCCCACGCAGGAACGTCGAGTTCGATGATCGACTCGTCGGCGAGCTCGATTCCGCCGTAGTCGGGCATCACCAGGTCGACCTCGACTCCCTGGCGTCGCAACTCCGCTCCCAGCCCGGCCGCGGCCGAGGCCAGCCCGCCCACCGTGGCCACCGGAGCCAGTTCGGCGGTGGCGAAGACGACTCTCACGGTCATCAGTCTGCCCTCCGGTGCGCTTGACTGGACGCATGTCGCAACTGCACCGTCCGAGCGATCAGGCGAGCGGCGATCACCCGGGCGGCCGGCTGGGCGACGACATGGTCGGCGACGACATCCGTCTGCTCGGACGATTGCTCGGTGACGCGATCCGCGCCACCGACGGCGACGACACCTTCCACCTCGTCGAACACGTCCGACAGCTCGCCGTCGAGGGTCGACGCACTGCCACGAGCTCGGTCGGCGCGATTCGCGATGCCCTCAACCGCCGAGAGCTCCCCGAGCAGTTGGCAGTTCTGCGGGCGCTCGATTGGTTGTCGCTACTGGCGAACACCGCCGAAGATGTCCACGTCGAACGACGCCGGCGACGGGGCCGCGGCGACGCCGTGGCTCGGCACGGCAGCGTGCGCGCCGCGGT
>JBGTEH010000396.1:0-2265 GCA_041747915.1 Ilumatobacteraceae bacterium | reverse complement strand
GTGGCTCGCCTGGCACCGATGGTGCTCGAGGCGTACGAGCAACTCGCCGGGGTGGCCACGCCGGTCGACCTGGTGTACGAGCCGGCGTGGCGTTCGAGCGGGCTGGCGGCAGCGTTGTCGGCAGCCCGGACGCTCGATGTGCGCCGAGGTGTGAGCACGGTCGGACCCCATCGTGACGAGTTGCACATGACGATCAATGGCCTGCCGAGTCGTACTCACGCTTCGCAGGGCGAACAGCGGACCCTTGCGCTCGCACTTCGCCTGGCGGGGCACCGGCTCGTCGCCGAGCGGACTCATGACACGCCGGTGCTCGTACTCGACGACGTGCTGTCGGAGCTCGACGATCACCGCTCGACGGCGCTCCTCGCTCACCTGCCGGCGGGCCAGGTGGTGATCACGACGGCGGGCGAGTTGCCGTCGGCCGCTCAGGCCGACCACGTACTGCGCATCGTCGCCGGCCGCGTCGTCGCCAACTGACCGCGCTCGAACCCGAAATGTGCGGGAATGTGCCCGCTCAGTGGGCACACGAGCACATTTTTCGGTGGACGTGAGCGCAAATTTCGGGGCGGTGTAGGTTGGACGGGGTGGCCGATCCTGTTCCGATCTCTCGGTCTCTCGACGCGATCATGAAATCGCTCCGGGGAACCGATCGCATCCAGATCGGAGGCGTCTTCGGGCGATGGGATGACGCCGTTGGCGCCACGGTTGCCGCGCATGTCCGCCCGGTGCGCCTCGACGATGGTGTACTGACCGTCGAGGCCGACGAACCGGCCTGGGCCACGCAGGTGAAGTTCCTCAGTGGCACCATCATGGAGCGGCTCGCCGAGGTCGCAGGTGTGCGGGTGGAACGAGTCGAGGTGCGCGTCGCGCGCGGCGCCGGTCGGGGCGAGCGACGTTCGCCGACACCCGTTGTCGACCCCCCGGATGCCCCGACTCTGTGACACCTCGCTGGTAGGCTGGGAAGCACTCGCGATGCAGCGTGGGCGCCGATTCGACACCCCCGTCGAACGGTCGCCCGACCTCGTTTTCGCCCCGACAACGTGCCCTCACGGGGGCATTCCGCCAGACAGCCAGAAGTATTGAGGTACGAGTGTCCCACGACACCGAAGCAACGACCGACGTTCCAGCCACCAGCAGGTCGGCGACGAAGAATTCGGCCACCACCACGGCGGCCTACGACGCCAAGGCGATCCAGGTTCTCGAGGGTCTCGACCCCGTACGTAAACGTCCGGGCATGTACATCGGGTCCACGGGTCTGCAAGGTTTGCACCACCTGATCTGGGAAGTCGTCGACAACTCGGTCGACGAGGCAATGGCCGGCCACTGCACGCGCATCGGCGTCACGCTGCTCGCCGACGGGGGTTGTCAGGTCGACGACAATGGGCGCGGCATCCCGATCGACCCGTTCACGTCCGGCGAGCACAAGGGCAAGAGCGCCGCCGAGGTCGTGCTCACGGTGCTCCATGCGGGCGGCAAGTTCGGCGGCGACGGCTACAAGGTGTCCGGAGGACTGCACGGCGTCGGCGTCTCTGTCGTCAACGCGCTGTCCGAACGCCTCCTGATCGAGGTCGACCGCAACGGCAAGCGCCACCGGCAGGGGTACGCCAAGGGTGGCAAGCCGCAGGGGAAGATGGCCATCGTGGGCGACACGCCCACTCGAGGACGCGCGACCGGAACGACGATCTCGTTCTGGCCCGATCCCACGATCTTCGCGGCCGAGGGCACCGAGTTCGTGGCGCGTACGGTCCTCGAACGCCTTCAGACGATGGCGTTCTTGAACCGGGGTCTCGAGATCGTCTTCGTCGACCAGCGCGAGAGTCGCGAGCAGACCGTCACGTACCAGTACAAGGGCGGCATCCTCGACTTCGTCAAACACCTCAACGCAACCAAGGAACCACTCTTTTCCAAGGTGTGTCAGTTCGAGGACGAAGATCCCGACGACGGCCAGATGCTCGACATCGCCATGCAGTGGAACACCGGCTACTACGAGGGCATCCACGGCTACGCCAACGGCATCTCCACGACGGAGGGCGGGATGCACGTCGAGGGGTTCAAGACAGCGCTCACGTCGGTGATCAACAAGTACGCGCGCACCAAGAACCTGCTCAAGGAGAAGGACCCGAACCTCGCGGGCGAGGACATCCGCGAGGGCATCACCGCAATCGTGTCGGTGAAGCTGCGCGAACCTCAGTTCGAAGGCCAGACCAAGGCGAAGCTGGGCAACGTGCCGATGCGCTCGTTCGTGCAGAAGGCGACCTACGAACG
>JBGTEH010000395.1:0-5141 GCA_041747915.1 Ilumatobacteraceae bacterium | reverse complement strand
CGCACGAAAGGCCACTTCGTACGCGCCGGGAGCGGGCGCAGCGGTTTCGGGAAGGGTCGCCGCATTCACGCAGCGCGACCAGAACTCCGCGGTGGAGAGCTGTTCGCGATCGACGAACTCCTCCTCGCCGAATCGGATCGTCAGGGGAACCACGACGATGCCGAGTTCGTGGGCGATCGATGCCGGGAGATCACAGGATGAGTCGGTGACGATGACTATGTCGGTCGGGTGCGGGCGGCTCACAGGGCGTGGAATCATACTGCGCGTGCGGTTGGATGCCGGTCTCGCCCGTCGTCGTCGGCGACCGCGGCGCGTCGCTTGGCTCGCCAGTGCGAGAACCACCAGGTGAGCAGCACGAGGATGAAGCCACCGGTCAGCAGCTGGCCGAATCCGGTGAATCCGGTGACTCGCGACGTCAGCGTCACGGGTTCATCGATCGTGTTGCCGGCGGGTGTGGTGACGGTCAGCGTGATCGGTGACGTCCCATTGGATCGTGCCTCGACCGGCACGACGATCGTGGTCTCGTCGTTCGGGCGCAGCGTGACGGCTTGATCGCCGTCGGGAAACTCGACCTTCGACGAATCGAGTTGCATCACCACGTTCAGCGGCTCGGTCGAGGTGTTGCCCAAACGGACCTCGATGGTGCCGTTGCGCCCGGCAAGGGTGAACGTGAACGGTTCGGGGAGCACCACCGCGTTCGTGAGAGCGTCGGCCTCGGCGAGCAGCGCCGTGGTGACCTCGTCGACGTCGTCGTCGCTGTACGCCGTGGAGATCAGTGAGTCGAGATCATTCGACCAGACGGTCGGTCGGGGGTCGTCCGGGGCGAGCATCGAGGCTGCACTGAACATCGCCGCCCCGGTCTGGTCGATCAGCTGCACGCGCTGTTCCAACGATGGGCCCGCCACTTGCGGCAAGGTGACGGTGACCGCCGAGTTGCCCAGCTGTTGGGTGTCGGTGACCCCGATCAGCGACGAGGCGGCCGCAAACTGCAGCGACGGGGTGGTCGCGGCCAGTTCGACGAGCGCACCGAGAAGACGGCCGTCAGGCGTGGCCAGGTCGGGTGCGGTGAGGATCAAGCTGCGCCGAGCTGTCGGCGCGTTTGCGTCGAGGTCGTCGCGATCGTCGAAGTCGTCGCGATCGATGAGGATTCGCGAGGCGGTCTGCACCGACCATTCCACTGGCGTGGAGTCCACGAGGATTTCATCGGCCGCCTGCGTGGTCAGTTCGGCCGAGAGCAGATCGACCACCATGATCGGCAGCGTTGCGCCGTCGGGGAGTTCGGCGTCGACGAACAGGCCGCGCTCGGGGAGTCGGGGCGCCACGGAGTCGCGATAGAGCGCCGCCGGCATGATGACGATTCGTGTACCGAGATCGCGGAGCTGCTGCGCGCCTTGCGCACTGAGCGGCTCGTCGGTCATCCAGACCGTGCGCACGACCGGAGTGGTCGGCACCGCGCTGGTGAGCAGTTCCTCCCCTGCGTTCACGAGCCGGGTGTAGGTGTCGGCGCGTCCGACGGCAACCGCCGACGATACATCGAGCGCGGCAAGTGGCAGCGAGACCAACTCGTCGCCGTTGAGCGCTTGAGCGAGGCGTTCGGCACCCACCGGTGTGGAGGCCTGCTCGGCGACCAGCGTCGGCGGAACCTCGAGGGTGACGGGTGCGTCGAGCCCGGCGGCGAGCTCGACGGCACCGTTGAGGGCTCGCTGCGCCGAGGCTTGCTCGGACGGCGTGGCTCGCGGCAACGGTGCTGGCACGACCGTCACGACGGAGAGGTTGATCGGAGGGGGTGTTTGCTCGAGCGGTCCGGGCAACCGCTGAACGATCGTGCCGGCGGTTGCCACGACGTCGTCGTCGTCGGTATCGCCGATGAGCAGTTGAACACGGAGCGGATACATGCCGGGGCTCTCGAACTTCATCCGTTGCTCGACGCTGTCGACGACGTCGGTCGGGATCTCCAGGGTGAACTCGACGGTTCCGTCGCCGGCGACGCTCACACGATCTCGCACGTCGGCGATCGCGACGCCGTCGATGGCCTGACCGAACGAGTCGGGGTCCACGTCGCTGCCCACGACCCGATCGACATCGGCGCTGTCGTTGAGGGGCGGGTAGTTCGTCACTTCGAACGTGAGCGCAATCGGTTCCGGTATCGGTGGCTCGCTGGTGTCGGTCGGGCCGGTGTCAGTGGAACTCGTGTCGGTCGGCGCGCCTGGCGTTGCCTCTCCGGCGGTCGGGTCGACGGTGGTGTCGGCGGGCGGGTCGTCGACGGCGAGGCGTGGTGCGAGTTCGAGTTCGTCGTCGGCGATGCCGACCAGGCGGTATCGCAGTCGGATGACTCCATCCGGCTCGATGGCGAAGCTCTGTTCGAGGAGTTCGAGGCGAGGCGCTGACGTCTGTGCGGGGCGGCCCAGGGTTGCGTCGCCTCGGCCCGGAAGCATCGTCAGGATCGCAACAGCAGCGATGACGAGCGCTCGACGTTTCATTCGAACGGGTGTGGTCATCGATCGGCAAGCGATCGCTCGAGGATCGTCAGGCGGTCGGGCCGCTCGACGAATCCGAGCGATCGATACAGCGCCAGCGCGCCGTGATTGTCTGTCGCGGTGTTCACCAGAACCGTCTCGACGCGACGACGCCGCATCCAGTCGAGCGCATCAGTCACGAGCAATCGGGCCAGGCCGCGGCGGCGGACGGCGGGATCGACGGCGACACGCTGTACGTAGCCCGATTCCGAGGCACGCCCGCTGATCGAGAACGCCATCATCCGTCCGTCGACGCAGACGCTGCGGGCCCGGTGGCGGGGAGTCGCGTTGGTGATGTCGCGCAGCGCCGCGCTGTCGTTGGCCCACGGTGGTTCGAACGCACGGCGGTCGACGGCCTCGGCGTCGGCGATGTCGTGGTCGCGCATCCGCCGCATCCGCACGCGACCGCCGGCGCTGGGAACATTCGCGCGATGACCGACGTCGGTCTGGCGGTTTCGGTCGAGGTCGAGTTCCAGAAGGCTCAGCGTGTCGATCACGTCGAAGCCGGCCGCGATGAAAGCGGGGGTCGAGGCGGGGAACAGGGCACCGGTTCGCATCGTGTGGGCGCCAACGGAGCGTGCGTCGTCGATCCACGACTCGACGTGGTCACGAGTGGGCACCATGGCGTGATCGAGCAGCACGAGGTGAGCGACCTGGGCGTCATCGGGCCAACGACCGAGACGGGCGCGCACTCGATGCTCGGCCTCCGTCGTGTTCACGGCACCGAACGTACTCCCACCAGGAACGGGGAGGACCTCACGTTCGCCCCACCATTAGCCTGGCGTGGTGGTCCCCGAACGATTGACACCGGTGTTGCGCGAGTTGGAACCGCTCGCCCAGCGATTCGCCCAGGCCGGGCATCGTCTGTATCTGGTGGGTGGGACCGTGCGCGATCTCTTCGTGGGTGCTGATCGAGTCGACTTCGATCTCGATCTCACCACCGATGCGCGACCGCCTGAAATCAAGCGCTGCCTCGACGGCTGGGCCGAGGCGATCTGGACGCAAGGGGAGAAGTTCGGGACCATCGGCGCTCAGCGGACCGATCCGGCGACGGGTCGAGAGCGTGTCTACGAGATCACGACTTTCCGCGCCGAGGCGTACACCGACGACTCGCGCAATCCGCACGTGGTCTTCGCCGACCAGATCCAGGCCGACCTGTCGCGACGCGACTTCACGGTGAACGCGATGGCGCTGGAGTTGACCGCCGACGGCGACGTGCCGACCCTCGTCGACCCGTTCGACGGGGTGGGCGACCTCGCCGCGCGCACGCTCCGCACGCCACTTGCTCCGGAGGTCAGCTTCAGCGACGATCCGCTGCGGATGTTGCGGGCGGCGCGCTTCATCGCTGGGTACCAGCTCGAGCCCACCCCGGAACTGGTGCAGGCGGTCGTCGACATGGCACCTCGGCTCGAGATCGTGTCGGCCGAACGCATCCGTGACGAACTCGACAAGCTGATCGTCGTCGACCACCCGGGAGCGGGCCTCTGGTTCCTCGTCGAGACGGGCTTGGCTGATCAGTTCCTGCCCGAACTCCCGGCGATGCGGCTGGAGCACGACCCGATCCATCGACACAAGGACGTGCTGTCGCACAGCATCGCGGTGGTCGAGAACGTCCGTCCTCCCGCGATCGTCGAGGGTGTCGATGCACCCTTCGACTTCCGCCGTACGCGGCTCGCGGCTCTGTTCCACGATGTCGGCAAGCCCCGAACGCGGGGGTACTTGGAGGGCAAGGGAACGACGTTCCACCATCACGATGCCGTCGGGGCGCGCATGACCCGCAAGCGGATGAACGCGCTCCGTTACTCGAACGACGACATCGCCGCGGTCACCGAACTGGTCGCTCTGCACCTGCGGTTCCACACCTACTCCATGGGTTGGTCCGACTCGGCCGTTCGGCGCTACGTACGCGACGCCGGGTCGTTACTCGGCGAACTCAACGTGCTCACGCGGTGCGATTGCACGACTCGGAACGAGAAGAAAGCAGCTCGACTGTCGAGGCGGATGGACGAGTTGGAAGAGCGAATCGACGAGTTGGAGGCGGCCGAGGAACTCGCCGCGCTGCGCCCCGAACTCGACGGCACCGACGTGATGGCGCACCTCGGTCTTGCGCCCGGACGCCAGGTCGGCGACGCGATGCGGTTCCTGATGGATGTTCGTCTCGACGAGGGATTGATCGGCGACGTGGCGATCCGCGCCCGCCTCGACGAGTGGTGGGCGGCCCGCAGCATCACCCGTTGAGCGCCTTCGTGGCCGTAGCGTTCGGCGGTGGAACCAGTCACGGTGATCGGCCTCGTCGGGATCGTGGCGGTCGCCGCGATCGTGGCCGTCGTGGCCCGGTCGCGGCGGATCGGGCGCCGGCTCCGTCGTACGATCGACGACCTCGAACGTTCGCAGAGCGAGATCCGCAGGCTCCTCGACGATCTTCCCGATGCGGTGATGGGTCTGAACGAGCGTGGTCTGATCGAGACGGCCAACCAGCGCGCAGCGGTGCTCACCGGCCGTACGGTCGACGAGCTGGTCGGCCGAGCCTTCCTCGAGATGATCGGCGACTCCGATCGCGACGTCGTCACCCAGCGTTGGCACTTCGACGACCCGACGGCCGAGCCGCTCGACGTGACCGGCCCG
>JBGTEH010000394.1:0-12328 GCA_041747915.1 Ilumatobacteraceae bacterium | reverse complement strand
CAGTGACATCGATGCGATTCATGACGAACTCCAACGTGGCGGCCGCTTCTCCGCAAACGCCGCCATGCCCTCCGCGGCGTCGGGGCCGCTGAAGAGTTCGTTCGACAGTCGTCCCATGGCGCGGAACGCCTCGGTGCGCTCCAAGGCGGGCACCTCGCGAAGGATGCGCTTGGTCGCCGCCACGGCGCGTGGCGCTCCGGCGCGGATCCCGTCGGTCAGTTCGCGCACCGTGAGGTCGACGTCGGACGCCACGTGGGTGACGAGGCCGATCGCCCGGGCCTCACTGGCACCGAATTGTTCGCCTGTCAGCATCGCGGCGGCGATGCGGCTCGGGGCGACACGTCGCAGGATGGGCACCGAGATGATCGCCGCGGCCACGCCGATGCGTACCTCGGTGAGAGCGAACGTGGTCGACTCGTCGACGACCACGAGGTCGCACGCTGCCATCAGGCCGATTCCGCCGGCGCGCACTGCGCCCTTCACCGCGGCGATCGTGGGGCGTTCGGTGTCCATCAGCCGCACGAGGGCGTCGACGAACGGATTCGAGTCCGACTCGGAGCTGCCGACCGACCGCTCCTTGAGATCGGCGCCTGCGCAGAAGGACGGGCCGCGATGGGTGAGCACCACCACTCGAACATCGGCGGCCTCGGCGGCATCCAGCGCGTCGAGCAACTCCGCGAGCAACTGACGCGAAAGTGCGTTGCGGTTGGGCTGCGAGTCGAGCGTGATCGTGGCGACGGCGGAGTCGATGTCGACGTGCACGACGGGAGGACTGGTCATCGCCGACGACGGTAGCGAGCGAACCGCTGTCGGCCGCCACTGCACCGCTACCGCTCCGCCGATGCGCACGCCAGGCCCGCCGGTCGCCGGGGTCGGGGTCGCTACAGTCACAGTCGTGAACGACGAGATGCTCCACAAGGTCCGTACCGACACCGGCTTCATCGCGGCCCTCGACCAGAGCGGGGGAAGCACACCCAAGGCCCTCGCCCTCTATGGGATCGATGACGACGCGTGGTCGAACGACGACGAGATGTTCGACCTCATGCACGCCATGCGAACCCGCATCGTCACGTCGCCGGCGTTCACCGGCGAGCGGGTGCTCGGCGCAATCCTCTTCGAGCAGACGATGGACCGACAGATCGACGGCATCGGCTCGGCGGAGTACCTCTGGATGAACAAGCACGTCGTGCCATTCCTCAAGGTCGACAAGGGTCTCGCCGACGTCGTCGACGGTGCCCAGGCGATGTTGCCGATTCCGGGGCTGACCGCGTTGTGCGAGCGCGCCGTCGGGCTCGGCGTGTTCGGCACGAAGATGCGCTCGGTGGTTCAGTTGGCGAACCAGGCGGGCGTCGACGCCGTCGTCGACCAGCAATTCGAGGTGGCTGAGGAGATCATCGCCGCCGGGCTGGTGCCGATCATCGAGCCGGAGGTCGACATCCACAGCAGCGAGAAGCAAGCGGCCGAGGTTCTACTGCGCGATCGAATCGGCATGCGCCTCGATGGTCTGCGCGACGACCAGTCGGTGATGTTGAAGCTGTCGATACCGACAGTCGACGACTTCTACAGCGAGTTGATCGCCCATCCCCGTGTGCTGCGTGTCGTGGCACTGTCAGGTGGGTACCCCCGCGACGAAGCCAACGAGCGTCTCTCGCACAACCACGGCATGATCGCCAGTTTCTCCCGAGCCCTGACGGAAGGCCTCAGCGCCGGCCAGTCCGACGCCGACTTCGACGCGACGCTGAGCGAAACCATCGCGGGCATCTACGCCGCGTCGATCACCTGACCCGTCGCGCACTCGCGATTGACGCGAGGAATGCTTCGGCGTCGGCGCGAACTTTGGTGCGCTTCATCGGCGGGAGCGCCTTGACGATGTCCCAGCGGTAGCGGGCGGTGCCGAGCCGCGGGTCCATCACGGCGACCACGCCTCGATCGGTTGCCGAACGGATCAGACGGCCGCACGCCTGGGCGAGCATCATCGACGCGCGCGGGATGTCGATCTCGGAGAATGCCGTCGGGCCGAGTTGTTCGCGCCGGGCACTCAGCAGCGGATCGTCGGGACGGGGGAACGGGATCCGATCGATCACGACCAACGACAACGTCTCGCCGGGTACGTCGACACCCTGGAACAGGCCCGCAGTGGCGAACAGGCAGGTCTCGGGGCTGTCGGAGAACGCCTTGATCAAGGCCGGTTTGGGGAGATCGCGTTGGGTCAGGATTGGCATGTCGAGACGTTCGCGCAGTACCTCGGCCGCTTCGTCCATCGACCGCCAACTGGTGAAGAGGGCCAACGTTCGCCCCCCCGCCGCCGTGATCAACGCTTCGAGTTCGTCGTGGACCGCGGCGCGAAATCCGTCACTGTTCGGGTTGGGGAGGTGCATCGCGCAGTACAGCATCGAGTTCGCCTCGTAGTCGAACGGGCTCCCGACGTCGGCGACGGTGACATCGTCGATCCCCACGCGAGCGGCGAGCGACGACGGAATCGTTGCGCTCGTGAGGACTGCGGTCCGCTTCGACCACACGCCCTCGCGCATCGCTGGACCCACGTCGAGCGGGGCGATCTCGAGGCGGGGCGAGTCGGGCGACCCCGACACGAAGGCCACGTAGCCGTCGCGACCCTCGATCGCGATGTCGAGCTGTTCGATGGCTCGGCCGGTCATGGTCTGGGCGCGGAGTTTGCGCTGCTTGGCGTCCTCGATTGGTGTCTCGATGGCGACGAGCACCTCGTTGGCTCGGCCGAGACGAAGCCGAGCATCGGTCAGGACCTCCTGGACCGAATCGGGCAATGGGGTCGACACACGACTGCCGAGGTGCGGGATCAGAGCGTCGCGGAGACCCTCGGCGATCTCGGCGATCGAGCCGATCAGCGTTGGATCGTCGACGATGCGTCGAACCGTGCCTGCCAGCGCCGTGAACCGTCCGGGGGCGATCTGGACGCCGACGGTGTCGCTCATGATGTCCTCGAGGACGTGGGCTTCGTCGAATACCACGAGATCGTGTTCGGGCAGGATCGCCCCGCCGCTGGCGACGTTCAGCCCGTACAGGTGGGTGTTGACCACCACGACGTCGGCCACCGCGGCGCGACGTCGCGCCTGCTCGGCGAAGCACGGGTCACCGAGCGGGCAGCGATCGGCGCCCGGGCACTCGTCGCTGCCGACGCTCACCGAGCGCCAGGCGTTGTCCGACGGCGTCCAGTCGAGTTCGGCCACATCGCCGGTCTCGGTGATTCCCGACCACTCCGCCAGCCGCTTGATCTCGACCCTGGTCTGCACCGCCAACGTTTCAAGTTCGAGTTGTCCCTGGTCACCTGCACTCATCTCGCGGAGCCGCTGCAGACAGACGTAGTTGCTGCGGCCCTTCAACACGACCCAGTCGAACTCCACGCCGAGGTGCTCGGCCAGGAACGGAAGATCCTTCGTCGCCAGCTGGTCCTGCAGGGCCTTGGTGGCGGTCGCCACCACGATGCGAGCGCCGGCCTCGACGGCGGGAACCAGGTATGCCAGCGTCTTGCCGGTCCCTGTGCCCGCCTGAACGATCAGATGGTGCTTGGCGGCGATGGCGTCGGCGACGAGTCCGGCCATCTCCCGCTGACCCTCTCGATCCTCGGCATGTGCGAGCGCCGCAGTGACGCGATGCAGAGCCGTGTCGCCGCCCTCGCCGCTCATCGGGCGAGGGCCAACGCGGCGTCGAGTTCGTCTGCGTCGAAGTCCGGCCAGGCGGCATCGGTGAAGTAGATCGCTGCGCCGGCGGCCTGCCAGAGCAGGAAGTTCGACACTCGTTGCTCGCCGCTCGTTCGCACGAGCACGTCGACGGGTGGGAGTTCCGACAGGTACAGGTGCTCGCCGATCGTGTCGATGGTGACGCCCTCGCCGCTCGCTCGGGCGGACTCGACGGCAGCGACGAGTTCCGACCGTCCGCCGTAGTCGAACGCGACCGTGAGCACCATCCCGGTGTTTCCCGCGGTGTCGGCGATCGCCTTGCGGATTGCGCGCTGGACATATCGCGGCGTGCGCGCCATCGGCGAGTCGAAGGGTCGCCCGATCCACTGGATGCGTACGTTCAGTTCGTTCAGCTCGGCGACGCGTCCGAAGAGCTTCTCGTGCAGTCCGAGGATGTGGCGTACCTCCGGCCGCGGCCGTTGCCAGTTCTCGGTGGAGAATCCGAACACGGTCAGCCACCCGATGTTGCGACGAACGGCGATGCGCACCAGTCGGGCGAGATTCTCCTCGCCCTCGGTATGGCCCTCGGTGCGGGGGAGCCCGCGTCGACCGGCCCAGCGACCGTTGCCGTCCATGATGCACGCCACGTGTAGCGGATGCTCGGGCGAGTCGGATGGCACGGGGCCCTACGCTACCCAGCCCGCGCGTTGCGGGCGTGGCGTGGAAGAATGCTCTCGTGGCAGCGTCCTTCAGCTCGACGGCGATCGGTGGCTCGCCGACGTCCGGCGTCGAATCGCTGCGCGAGGGCGACCCGACGCGCCAGTTGCTCCGTCACATCATGGTGGTGGGCGGCACGCTGCGTGACTGGGACGACCTCGGCGACGACCGTTGGGACGATCGGGTCGATCGGCTCGGTGCCGTTGCCGACCACGCCGGTGCATCGTTTCTCACGCTGCGCGCGTTCGAGCCGGGCCTCGATCCGGTCGACCAGCAGCGGTGGGAACGCCGTGTGGGATCGTGCCACGTCATCGTCGACCCGTGCGGCGATGGCCGACAGCGTTTCGCCGAGGCGATGCAGCGCTTGCAACCCGACGAGCCGGTGAACGAGGCCACCGTTGCCGAGGCGTTGTACTCGCCGGCGGACTGCGAGCCCGACATGATCGTGGTGCTCGGTCGTTCCACTCGGCTGCCACCGTCTCTTGTGTGGGAACTCGCCTACAGCGAGCTCGTGTTCCACCCGATGGCGTGGCACGAACTGAGACCCGACGACCTGGTCGAGGCGATTGCCGACTTCGCCAGGCGCGAGCGTCGCTTCGGCGGACTCGACGACGAGTCGTAGGCGGCGAAGCGCATGGCCGGCGAGTTGTATCGGGACACGGGTGTCGTGCTGCGTACCTACAAGTTGCGTGAGTCCGATCGCATCGTGGTGTTCCACACCGCCGAGAACGGCAAGGTCCGCGCCGTTGCGAAGGGCGTCCGCAAGACGAGATCCCGATTCGGTGCCCGGCTCGAACCGATGAGTCACGTGCGTCTGCTGCTGTATCGCGGACGAGAACTCGACATCGTCAGCCAGGCCGAAGCGGTCGAGCCGCTGTCGCCGATGCTGTCGTCGCTCGACCGCGCATCGCAGGGGCTCGCCGCGATCGAGGCCGTGGATCAGCTGTCGCTGGAACGCGAACCCAATGAACAGCTGTACCGGATGCTCGCGGGTGTGTTGCGCACGATCGCGACCACCCCCTCGACGCTGAACGTCGCAGCGTTCTACTGGAAGCTGCTCGCCAACGAGGGCATGCGCCCCGAGCTGGATCGGTGCGTGCGCTGCGGCGACTCCGACGTGGCACTCGTGGCCTTCGATCTGAACGAAGGTGGGATGCTGTGCCGGTCGTGTCGCTCGGGCCAGGCCGTGAGTCCCGATGCGCTGGAGGTCATGCGCGAGATCCTCGGCGGTCGTCTGGTCGCCGCGCTCGCCCGTGAGGAGTCGCCCGTGACACACGAGGTGTCGTCGCTGGCCACCCGCGCCCTCGAGTTCCACATCGAGCGGCGCCTCAAAGCCGTCGCCATGTTCGAATCCCACTGACCCCGTCGCGCCTCCGACCAACCCGTCTGCGGCGCGAATTTCGTGGGGCGCCCCACCCGAAGTGCACCGCAAACGGGTTGGTGAGTGCACCACAAGCGGGTGGAAATGCGTCGGCAGGCGGCGCAGGGTGATCGGTAGTCTGCGACCCATGGCAGCCACCGACCTCGAACAGATCGTCAGCCTCTGCAAGCGCAGAGGCTTCGTCTACCAGTCGGCGGAGATCTACGGCGGCTTCCGCTCCACGTACGACTACGGCCCGCTCGGATCACTCCTGTTGCGCAACGTCAAAGAGGCGTGGATCCGATCGATGGTGCAGCAGCGCGACGACGTGGTGCTCATCGACGCAGCGATTCTCAGTCCGCCGCAGGTGTGGCAGGCGTCGGGACATCTCGCCAACTTCTCCGATCCGCTCGTCGACTGCACCGTGTGCAAGCAGCGCTTCCGCCTCGACAAGCTCGACGATCCCGACGTGTGTCCGAATTGCGACGCGAAGCACAGCTTCACCGAGGCCCGCGAGTTCAACCTGATGTTCAAGACCCAGGCGGGCCCCGTCGAGGGTTCGGGTGCTGACGCGTACCTCCGCCCCGAGACCGCCCAGGGCATGTTCACGAACTTCGCCCAGGTGTTGCAGACATCGCGCAAGAAGCCGCCGTTCGGCATCGCTCAGGTCGGCAAGAGCTTCCGCAACGAGATCACCCCGCAGAACTGGATCT
Organism: Ilumatobacteraceae bacterium; assembly: GCA_041747915.1. Taxonomy (GTDB): domain Bacteria; phylum Actinomycetota; class Acidimicrobiia; order Acidimicrobiales; family Ilumatobacteraceae; genus Sva-07. The sequence goes on along the minus strand of JBGTEH010000394.1, from coordinate 5,882 downwards.
TCCGTACCCGTGAGTTCGAGCAGATGGAGATGGAGTTCTTCGTGCCACCGGCGGACTCGGCGGCCTGGTACTCGTACTGGTGCAAGGAACGTCTCGACTGGTACATCGAGCACGGCATCCCCGCCGAGATGCTGCGCCTGCGACCCCACGACGACGACGAACTCTCGCACTATTCGTCGGGCACCTCCGACGTGGAGTTCGCATTCCCGTGGGGCTTCGACGAACTCGAGGGCATCGCACAACGTTCCGACTACGACCTCAGACAGCACGCCGAGCACTCGGGCGAGAAGCTCGACTACTTCGACCCGCAGACCAACGAGCGCTACGTTCCGTATGTGATCGAGCCAGCCGCCGGCGCCACTCGCACGATGGCGGCGTTCCTGTTGGCGGCGTACGACGAGGATGTCGTCAACGACGAGACCCGCACGGTCCTGCGATTGCATCCCCGCTTGGCCCCCTACAAGGTGGCCGTGCTCCCGCTGTCGAAGAAGGACACGCTGACGCCACTCGCCCATGAGATCCGGCTGATGCTCGCCGACCGGTACATGGTCGATTACGACGAGACGCAGAACATCGGCAAGCGCTACCGCCGGCAGGACGAGATCGGCACGCCCCTCGCGGTCACCGTCGACTTCGAATCGCTGGAGGATCGCGCCGTGACGATTCGCGACCGCGACACGACCGAACAGGTCAGGGTCCCGATCGACGATCTCCTCTCCACGATCGCACAGCGACTGGGCTTCTGAGCCCGCCGAGCAACTACGGTCGCCACCATGAGTCACGTCGCAATGATCGCCAAGTTCAACTGCATCGAAGGAAAGCGTGCCGACCTGTACGCGGGCCTCGCACCGATGCTCGACCACGTCGAGTCCGAGGAGGGCACGCTGCTCTACCAACTCCTCGAGGACCCCAACGACGCCAACGTCGCCTACATGTACGAGCTCTACTCCGATGCGGCCGCGCTGCAGACCCACAGCACGAGCGATGTCATGAAGCAGATCATGAACGCGTTCGGAGGGATCCTCGCTGGCCGTCCCGAGTTGACGATGCTCACGCCCGTACGCGGCAAGGGCCTGTAGAACCGCAGACGTTGCGTGGCCACATACCTCGACACGATCGTCGAACACCACCGAGCTGAGGCCGCCGTCGACACTCGATCCGTCGAATCGCTTCTCGACGCGGCGAGGAGCATGCCGCCGGCGCGAGGGTTCAGGGCGGCGTTGGTGGGCCGCAGCCGCCTCGGTGTGATCGCCGAGATCAAGCGGCGCTCGCCGTCGAAGGGCGACCTCAACGCCGATCTGGATCCCGCGGAGATGGCCGCGTCGTACGAACGTGGTGGAGCGGCGTGCCTGTCAGTGCTCACCGATGTCGATCACTTCGGCGGGTCGATCACCGATCTCCAGGCCGCACGCGCAGCGTGTGCACTGCCGGTGCTCCGCAAGGACTTCACCGTCGACGAACGCGACGTGCTCGACGCCCGCATCATGGGAGCCGACTGCGTGCTGTTGATCGCGGCCGCCCTCGCGCCGTCGCAGTTGGCGGCGTTCCACTCACTCGCGGTCGATGTCGGCCTCGACGTGCTCGTCGAAATCCACGACGAACACGAGTTGCAGCATGCGTTGGCCGCCGGCGCCACGCTCATCGGTGTGAACCAGCGCGATCTCGCCACGTTCCAGGTCGACCACGAACGAGCGGTCCGCATGGCCGGCGTCATTCCCGGCGACGTGGTCAAGGTCGCCGAGTCAGGGGTCCGCGGTCGCGCCGATGCCCTGTCGCTGCGAACGGCCGGCTACGACGCCGTCCTCGTCGGCGAGACCCTCGTGACCAGTGAGGACCCGGCCGCAGCGCTCCACGAACTGATCGTCTGAGCCCAGCGCCTTCACCGGGACTCGGGTTCGGCGAGTTCGTCCGGATAGACGATGTCGATCTCATCGATCTGCTTGGAGAAGTCGGCGCGGTTGTTGGTGATGAACCGGGATGCACCAACGGCGACGGCCGTAGCCAGGTGGACGGCGTCGGTAGCCCGGAGACCGTGACGCGCTCCCAACGCAGCGGCGAGTTCCGCAGTCGCTTCATCGGTCGCGCGCAGGTCGAGTCGGGACAGAAGCCCCACGAGTGCGTCGACCTCGGTGGATGCCCCCGAGCGCAATGGCTTCGTCAACAACTCCGGGATGAGAAGCACCGAACCCGACCCGGCGACGGAGCCGGTGGAGGTGATTGGAGCGGTCGGGAACAATGCCCGAACCCGACGACCGAGGCGATGACCGTCGACTGCGGCATAGATGAGGACGTCCGCGTCGAAGGCGTCCATGGGGTCGAACCGTCAGTGTGCCGAGCGCGACGATCGGACGGACTCGACCAGGTCATCAGCGCGGCGCGCCGACAGGACTGGAGCGTCGAGGGGACGGGACCGGGCGCGCGCGAGCAGGTCGCGTATCCGTTCTGCGTCGCCCAGCGCCCTGTCGGCGCGTCGAGCGACAAGTGCGTCGGGGCGCACGACAACGGCCACCGGTTCGCCATGGCGAGTGATGGTGATCTCCTCACCAGCGATGACGCGATCGAGGATGGACGGCAGAGCACCTCGCGCCTCGCTCGCAGGCATCGATGTCATGGCCCGATTGTACAATACTAGACAGTGTTGTACAACCCGAATCAATCAGCCGGCGTGTTGAGCAGCTCCCAGCGAGTCATGCCCTCTTCGACGCGCTGAATCAGCGTTTCGAGAATCGTGACGCGTGCCCACTTCTTGTTCTCGCCTGACACGACGTCCCACGGAGCGAGTTCGTGATCGGTGCGTTCGAACATGTCCTCGGCCGCCGCGATGTACTGGTCCCACTTGTCGCGATTGCGCCAGTCCTCGTCGTTGAGCTTCCACTTGCGCAACGGGTCGTCGCGTCTGGCCTCGAAGCGGTGGAGCTGTTCGTCGGAGCTGATGTGGAGGTAGAACTTCACGAGGATGACGCCTTCGAGCACGAGGCTGCGTTCGAACTCGACGATTTCGTCGTAGGCGCGCGTCCACTGCTCGGTCGTTGCGAACTGCTCGACGCGCTCCACGAGTAGACGCCCGTACCAGCTCCGGTCGAAGACGCACATGCCGCCGAGGCCGGGGATCTTGGTCCAGAAGCGCCAGAGGAAGTGGTGTCGCTTCTCGCCCTCGTCGGGCTTGGCGTAGGCGTAGACGCTGAAGTGGCGGGGGTCCAGGCGCTCGACGATCCTTCGGGTCGCCCCGCCTTTGCCGCCGGCATCGGCTCCCTCGATCACCACGAGTAGACCGGGGCCGAGTCCGCCGTCGCCGATCTGGCCGCCGAGCTGGAGACGAAGTTCGACGAATCGTTCCTGCGCGATCGCCAAGCGCTTGTCGTACTCGTCGCCTGACAGTTTCTCGGCCAGGTCGATGTCGTCGAGTCGTCCCATGCGGAGGTGACGATAGGCGCACCGTGTCATCGGCGATGAATCTGTCGCGTGGAGGTCGGGGCCGGTACGGTGACGACGCCATGTTCGTCAAGATTTGTGGGATCACCAACGAAGACGATGCGCTGCTCTCGGTGGCGATGGGCGCGGACGCCGTGGGCTTCAACTTCGTGCAGGGGTCGACGCGCCAGATCGCAGCCCAGGTCGCGTACGACATCACCCGTCGCCTGCCGCCCGAGATCCTGACGGTCGGCATCTTCCGCAACGAACATCCCAAACGTGTCATCGACGTCGCGCACCGAGCTGGCGTGAAGGCGGTCCAACTCCACGGCCGCGAGACGGCCGGAGACACCCAGCACGTTGCCGGAGCATTCCGATGGGTGATCAAGGTGTTCAGCGCACTCGACCAGAACCTGCCCCACGCCGACCAGTACGGCACCGACCTGATCATGATCGACGGCCCCGAACCCGGCTCGGGCAAGGTGTTCGACTGGTCGTTGGCAGGCGACGCGCCCGATTCGGTGAAGCTGATTCTCGCCGGCGGCCTCAACCCCGACAACGTCGGGGCTGCGATCACCGAGGTGCAACCGTGGGGTGTCGATGTCGCGAGCGGCGTCGAGCGCTCACCCGGCAAGAAAGATGCACTCGCCGTGAAGCGCTTCATCGAGAACGCCCGGGCACACGCCACGACGCCGTACATCGGCGACGACGACCTCCCGTACGACTGGGACGTCGAATGACCGCGCTCGACGAGACCCCGGCGAGCCTCACCGCGCCCCCTGACGCCACCGGTCGCTTCGGCGAATTCGGCGGACGGTTCGTGCCCGAGACGCTCGTGCCGGCGTGTCAGGATCTGGAAGCCGCATTCGATCAGGCCTGGGCCGATCCGGCGTTCCAGGCCGAACTGACCCGTGTTCACGTCGAGTACTCCGGTCGACCGTCGATCATGACCGAGTGTCACAACCTCGGTGCACAGCTCGGTGTTCGTCTGATCCTGAAGCGTGAAGACCTCAATCACACCGGCTCGCACAAGATCAACAACGTCATCGGCCAAGCGCTGCTCGCCAAACGAATGGGCAAGCAACGCATCGTGGCCGATACCGGCGCCGGACAGCACGGCGTGGCGTCGGCGACCGCAGCGGCACTCATGGGTCTCGAGTGCACGGTCTACATGGGCGCCGTCGACGTCGCACGTCAGGCGCTCAACGTCTTTCGGATGAAGCTGCTCGGTGCGCAGGTGCACTCCGTCGAGTCTGGAAGTCGCACGCTGAAGGACGCCGTCAACGAGGCGATGAGGCACTGGGTTGCGAACGTGGGCGACACATACTTCCTGCTGGGATCCGTCGTCGGTCCGCACCCGTATCCGTACATGGTGCGCCAGTTCCAGTCCGTCATCGGTGACGAGGCGCACCGTCAGATCACAGAGATGACCGGCGCGATGCCCGATGTGGTCGTGGCGTGCGTCGGCGGCGGATCGAATGCCATGGGGATCTTCAGCGGGTTCGTCGACGAACCCACCACGCGATTGGTGGGCGTCGAACCGGCCGGTGGTGCAGCGATCGGCCGAGGTGTGCCCGGGGTGGTGCATGGCATGCGCAGCAACCTGATGCAGAACGAGGTCGGCCAGGTCGATGAAGCGCTGTCGATTTCTGCCGGGCTGGACTATCCCGGGGTGGGCCCCGAACACTCGTACCTCGCATCGATCGGGCGGGCCGAGTATCCGTCGGTGACCGATGCAGAGGTGATCGAAGGATTCCGACTCCTGTCCGAGACAGAGGGGATCATCCCAGCGCTCGAATGTGCTCACGCGATCGCCTGGATCGCGCGGGAGGCACCGGCGATGCAGGGTCAGACGGTGCTGATGAACCTGTCGGGTCGCGGCGACAAGGATGTCGCGCAGATGATGGACATCTTGGCGGATCGCCTGTGACACAGAATTCGCCCGCACGCACCACGTACGGCCGGATCGAGACGGAGTTCCGGGCCAAGCGCGAGATCGGCCGCAAGCTGCTGGTGCCGTACATCACCGGCGGATATCCCGGTTGGCAGGACGCCATCCGAGCCTGTGCGGCCAACGGAGCCGACGCGGTGGAGATCGGGATCCCGTTCTCGGATCCGGTGATGGACGGCCCGGTCATCCAGCAGGCATCGCAGTTCGCCCTCGAACGCGGGACGACGCCGTCGTCGATCCTCGACGAGGTGCCGGCTCTCGATGTCGAAATCCCGCTCGCTGTCATGACGTACTACAACCTCGTACATCATCCGGGTGCGACCCGATTCGCGGCCCAGTTGCAACGAGCGGGCGTCAGCGGTGCGATTTTGCCGGATCTTCCGCTGGAGGAATCGGGTCCGTGGTGCGAGGCTGCCGACGCGAGCGGCATCGAGACGATCATGCTCGCTGCGCCGACCGCGCCCGACGAACGCCTGCCGCGAGTGGCGGCGCGATGTCGGGGCTTCGTGTACTCGGTCGG
>JBGTEH010000393.1:0-7865 GCA_041747915.1 Ilumatobacteraceae bacterium | reverse complement strand
GGTCCGCGACATCGTGTGCCCCGACGCCAAGCTCACGTTCGACACCTCGAAGCCCGACGGCACGCCGCGCAAGGTCCTCGACGTCACCAAGCTCAACGAGTTGGGCTGGGAGGCGAGCATCGACCTGGAATCGGGCATCCGCAGCACCTACCAGTGGTTCCTCGACCAGCAGGCCGCCCATCACGTCCTGCGCGGCGTCGACACGTCCGTCGCCGTCGGCTGAGGGAGATCTGCCGGAACGGCACGAACGAGCGAGTGTCGGCAGATCGCGTCAACCCGTGAACCAACCAGTGATGTCCAACAGGATGTGGGTGGACCCGAATGTGTACACCTGGGCAGCACCACCCACAGCCGCAGGTGAAACAACAGCGTTGGCGATGGTCTCACCCTGGTACGACGTGTTCAGGCTCGAAGCGGTGCCTGGGTTCACCGGCGAGGGTGACAGCTGGAGGTAGCCGCCTGGGTCGCCGCCCGTCGACGTCAGGTTCCCCGCGATTGCCGACGCGCCCGGCGCGACCGTCGCGGTGCTGACATCGACGATGCTGCCCGATCCGATCTCGGATTGCGGCGCTGGTTGGCGCGTGTCCAAGTTCCTCCTCGGGGTGATCGGCACGAACAGCCCGGCGGTGGCGTTGGGTGCGGTGCCGTCGGTGAAGTACCCGACCACGTCAGCCACCACACCCAACGTGCCCGGCGCGTACAACTCCGAGTACAGGTCCACTCGTCCACCCGTCCCGAGCGGCACGACGACGAGGTTCGCAATCGTTCGGCCCGGCTCCGGGTTGAGGTTCGAGAACGCACCCTGGGTCACCGGGGTCGGTGACACCTGCACGAACCCAGGTGCCGTCGGGTTGTCAACCGTCACGTTCATCACCACGGCCGAGACCCCGGTCGACGGGACGCCGCCGCGGCCCGCAACCTGCAACGAGATGGTTGTTCCGCCATCGACCAGCGGCGACGGGGTCGGTGACACCCACCCGATCCCGTTGCGTGTGTCGAGAACGCGCATCGGCGTCAGCGGCACGAGCCGGCCCGCCGTCGCCGAGGCATCAGGAACGAAGTAGCCGAACACGTCGATCAACACGTCGGTCGTGAACGTTGCGAACACCGTCACCTTGCCGCCATCGCCCAGCGGCGCAAACGCTGCATTCGGGATGGTTTGGCCGGCGAAGTCCACGTTCGACGTCGAACTCGACCCCGGTGTTGTTCGCCCAGTTGGGAAGACCTGCAGATACCCGCTTCCTGCTGACTCTGTCGCCGTCACGTTCAGCAACACCGCCGTCGCGGTGGGCGGTACGACCCCACCGGTGATCTGGAAATCCACCGGGGTGTTCGCCGGAACCGGAAGGCCCGGTCGAGTATCGACCAGCCGAGCCGGTTGCACCGCGACGTACCTGCTGGTCGACGCCGGAGCGTCGGGCGGAAGGGACTGCACCTGCGTCGTCGTGGTGGTGGTCGGCTGCGTCGTCGTGGTGGTGGTCGGCTGCGTCGTCGTGGTGGTGGTCGGCTGCGTCGTCGTGGTCGTCGGCTGCGACGTGGTCGTGGTGGTGGTCGGCTGCGTCGTCGTGGTCGTCGGCTGCGACGTGGTCGGCGGGATCTGCGTCCCCGAGCCGTACACCGTGATGGTTCCCGGTGCGTTGTCGGCCATGATCTCGATGATCTGCGACGGCGCCGGCACCCCTTCGGAATCGACCGCATTGAGGAGGTAAACGCCAGGCGGAACCATCGTCTCGCTCGAAGGGAAGTCGACGGTGACGTCGGAGCCCGATTGTGTGAACGCCATCGGAATCCGACGTTGATCGCTGTTGTAGGCGTGGGTCACCGAGCCGGCGGATGTGAGCGAAACAGACTGGATTGTGCGGCTGTCCTTCATACCGAAGGTCGCCGAGTTGCCCCGAGCGATGGTGCCGAACACAGATCGGAACTCCGGACGATCGGCCCACACCACGGTGCCGCTCGCATTGCGACCGAAGAGTTGGGGCGGGTAGTAGAGCTCGGTGTTGAGGTTGGTCACCGGGCCGGGTGCACCGCCGCCGCTGGTGAACACGGCTCCACTCGGCATCAGGAGTGCGGTGGAGTGATACGTACGAATTTTCTGCGACGACGCACCGGTGCGCCAGGCCTTGCTGATCGGGTTCCAGATCTCGGTCGAGTAGACCGACGTTCCTTCGATGCCGACCTCCGTGCCGCCATTGGCGAGGACCTCGCCGTTCGGGAGCACGGTGAGGTTCAGCCAGTTGCGCGGTCGCGTCATCGGATTCGTCGACACAGCGGTTGGCGAGTCGGTCGATATGTCGATGATCGCTGCCTGCTTGCTCCCTGGCATGCCGTCATTGTTGATCTGTTGGCCGCCGCCGGCCAGCAGGATCTTGCCAGGCTCGTACATCACCGATGACGCCGACGACCCGAATCCGGTGCCGGGCACCACGCCAACCTGTGCCACGGCGCCCGTTCCGTCAGGGTCGAGAACCCACATGCGATCTTGCGAGATGCCGAACACGTTGCCGCTGGGGGCGAGGTAGGCCTTGGGATACCACCAGGCGTAGTTGGGCGAGCCGAAGAGCGTGACGTTCTTGGCGCCTGGAAGGGGGACCCACGCGCTACCACCGGGTGAGAGAATCTCGGGCGTCGACGCGAAACGCGTCTCCGCTTCGCCTTCCTTCGCCTTGGGCTCGGCTCCACCGACGACGACGAATCGGTTGTCGGGCAGCCTGATCATCGATGCGTACCACCGGGGATAGGCGAACCCGGGAAGGGCCGAGTACGACCGGGTAGCGGTGTCGTAGAGCCCGCTGGTCATCCGCGAATTGCCGCCGGCCATCATCAACTTGCCGTTGGTGGTGGCGACGTTGAGATTGCAGAAACTGTCGACCGCCAACGGCGCCGACTGGACGTGGGTGTTGTTCGAGGGGTTCCAGTTGTCGAATCGCAGCGCACCCTGCGCGGGCGTGCCGAGCGGCGAGCCGTAGGTGACGACCTCACCGCTTCGAGCGACAGTCGCATGGATCGACACCAGTGGCCAGGTCATCGCCGCGGAGAACATCCCGGCTGAGTCGGCGTCGCTGGTCGGTGTCATCACGCCGACGTAGGGGTCGCTCGGCTGCAGCAACGAAAGGCCGCCGCCGGCATCCGAGGTTGCCGCACTCCACACCCCAGCGGCGGTCAGGACGAGACACATGCTCGTCAAGGCAGCGGTGCGAACGTGGAACCGACGCAACGCCTTCGTCGAGTTACTTCGGGACACCGCCGCCCGTCTCCTCTCGCCGACTGACGGTCAGCGATCCGCTCTCATCCGCTTGCGAGTTCAGCTCCGGTGCGGAGCGACTCGTCGATCAGTCCTCGATCCCACGTCTCGCGGTCCCGGTCGCCTCGCTCAGGTGTCGATCTTCGTCGCGCCGTGGCGCCGAGAGGAAGCGGCAAGGATGAGACCGCCGGCAACGAGCGCTCCCAACGCGATCAAGAGAATACGGGATGGATCTGACCCACCTGTGCTCGGTAGCGCAGTCGGACCTGCGGCAGCCACGGCCTGAGGTGTTGCGCTCGGCGGCGACAATTGACCGGGCGGCGACGACACGCACGCCAGCGACTCGGCGGGGTACTGCACAGCCGCCGTAGCCTGCGAACCCGCCACGTCGAGCTTCACACGAAGACCGGATGCGGGGGCATTGGCCGGATACGGCCGTGTGCCGGAGAGTGACGCACCTGCCGTCGGGCCCGCGACGACATTTCCCGCAGAATCGAACACAGTCACGGTCGCGGTGAGACTTGCGATCTCGTTGGACGCGAAGCCATTCGGAGTGACCTGGTACGAGATGGTCGGCGCTCCGCTCACACAGGTCGTCGTGATTGCTTCGATCGAGATCGAGCGCGGGGGAGGTTTGGGCGGATACTGGGCACCAACGGAGCCGGGGAGCGCGACGATCGACAAGATCGCCGCTGCGACACCGACGAGCGCGATTCGCGCTCTGCGTGGTCCTGTCGATTGAATGGTCATGTTCCCACCTTCTGTTGTGTCCAGTTTGCGGCTACACGTCTCTGGAGCCCAACCTTGTTCGACGTGCCAGCTCGAAGGGTTTCAGCGTATCATCGGCCCCGGGAACATCAAGTCCGAGATTGTTCAGGTCTCGGTCAGATCTCGGCACGATATGCCCTGCAATCCACAAGATCTCACTCTTAGTGATCGTTCCCGCCCGTAGAGCGGTGACGGGTGGCCGGCTCGACGAGTCAGTTCGCCGTTGCATCGACGACGGCATCGTCGTCGAGCCTCCGGTCCCACATCGTGACGGCATACACCGAGCCCTCGAACCTTCGGCCGCCTCCGACCTCATCGCCCACCGTGATCGGATAGGTCGGGTCCCATCGATCGAGGTCACCCCATGGAAGTGCAGCGCTTTCGACCCTCGCGGCGTCGATCCAGACATCCAAACTCCCAGCCCCCCAGGTTACGACAACTCGATGGCGCACACCCGATGTCACGACGTCGGGCACGACAATCGAGTTGAAGATGTCACACGACGTCCTCAGACGCACGCTGATCCCGTCGCGCTCGACGCCGAGGTGAAGATTGACCTGGTGAGTTCCGGCACCGTTGCTGATCGTCAACAACCGAGCTGGTCCCTCCTGGTCGAGTGCGGTGGTGCTGAACTCGACCGCGAGGCTGAATTCGTCCGTTGCGATGAGTTGCTCGCGTAGGACCGCAGAGGTGGGCTCGTCGATGCTGATCGGAAACCTGTCACCTCCTCCCGGGGTGAAGTGGGCGCCGAGCACGATTTCAGGCGGCCCTTCAACCGGGGCCGGCGGGGCAGAGCATTCATCAGGGAACGACGTGTCGACTCCGACGACCGAGAGTTCCAACGCCAGCGGCGCGAATGCGATCAGCAGGGCGGCGATCGACATCACTGCCAACACCGACACCCGGCCGTTCGGACCGACGACCGCCACGCCAATCGCTGCTCCGGCCACGGAGAACACCATGTCCGTCGCGCTGAAGGTTCGGTCGGGAGTTGCGAGCTGTGCGAACTCGCCGATGACGCCGGCCGCGGCGGTGACGCCGAAGACCAGCCACGGCCGCCGCCTGACCGTGAGCATGAGGAGAGCGCCGAGCACTGCGAAGGCAACGATGTGCTGGATCGCCTCCGAGGAGGCGCCGCTGAATCCGATGACTCGTCTTCGGTCGTCCGTACCGAGATACAGGATCCACGATGCCCAGACAAGTGCGGCGAACGCGGACACCCAACGCGAATGTGAGCCGCCCATGCGCAACAGTGCCACATGTCGCGCCGCACGGAGCCTCGGCGCCACCTACGTCGCTGACGCGGCAGGTTCCGCTCGAACCCGTACGATCTGCTGACTGTGACTGCTCCGACGAAGAACGACGAGCTGGCGGTGGCTCTGATTGCCCTCGCTTCGGGCGTCCTCGCTGCGCTGGCCGGCGTCTCGCCGACAGGTTCCGCGGCCGTCGACGTCGTATTCGTTGCTGTGTCTGTGGGCCTCGTCACCTGGGTGGCGGCCGCTTGCCCGCCCGTGCTGGCCGGAGGTGCGGCGCTCGCTGCCGGCGCATTGTCCGGCTCGCCGTGGCTCGCCGTGCTGAGCGTCGGAGCATTCGGTGTGGCGGTATGGATGGGTGGCAGGGACCACCGCCAGATCGTGAGTGCCGCTCTCACTCTCGTGGCGATGAACATTGCCGCGCGTGGCTCACTCGACTGGTTCCTCGGGGCGGAGACCGTCGTTGCCGCTGTCTTGGCCGTCGTGTTGGTCATTGCCGGTCTGCGCTCCAGGAGTTCGCACAGCCGGTGGATCGTTGCCGGCGTGATCACGCTGTACGCGCTTGCCGCGATCGTCGGGACTGCGTCGACCGCCTGGATCGGGGCTCGAGGAGCAGACGACCTGCAATCCGCGGATCGGGCGGTCGACGGTGCGCTCGACTTGATCATCAGCGGTGACACCGACGGTGCTCGAAAGTCGCTGGAGACGGCGATTGCGCGACTGTCCTCGTTCGAGTCCTCCATGGAAAACCCTCTCACCAGCAGTGCCGCCATCGTGCCGGTGGTGGCGCAGCATCGCCAGGCGGCTCTCGAGGTCGCCCGGGGAGCGACCGATGCGATGACGTCGATCGCATCCGGGCTGGATGCGTTCGACATCAATGCTGTGATGTCTGGACCAGGGACGATCGACATCGAAGCGGTTCGCCTACTCGAGCGGTCGGTCGTCGACTTCCAGAGCGCACTCCGAGACGTCACCGAGACGGTGGACACAGTTCGTAGCCCCTGGTTGGTCGACAAGGCGACGGATCAGCTCGACGAGCTGGATCTGACCATCGAGGCGCAGTTGCGGCGCGGAGATGATGCGTTGGACGTGATCCGAGCGGCGCCTGCACTCCTCGGGTCTGATGGACCGCGGACCTATTTCCTTGCGTTCACGACGCCGGCCGAGGTGCGTGGTCTCGGCGGTTTCATGGGACTCTACGCCGAGATCACTGCGCACGACGGCCACATCGAGATGACACAGTTCGGTCGCGTCGAACGCCTCGCCCGCCAACTCGAGGAGGCGGACGAGCGCTCCGTCGTCGACTATCCCGACGAGTGGTTCGATCGATATTCCCGATTCGGCTTTGCGGACACCTGGTCGGCACCGGGGACCGGGCCTGGCAACTGGGGCAACGTCACCATGTCGCCCGATTCCGCCGCCACCGGCGAGGTCATCGCCCAGCTGTACCCCAGCAGCGGTGGGCGAGAACTCGATGGTGTGTTCGCCGTCGACGTCACCGCGATGTCCAGGTTGCTCAGCATCACCGGTCCGGTCGTCACCACAGCGGGTGTGACACTCGATGCCGACAATGCCGAGGAGTTCCTGCTGAACGGCCAGTACGGATTCAGCGATCGCCCCGGCCGGGCGGACCTCCTCGAAGAGGTGGCACAGACAGTTGTCGACAAGCTGTTGGGCGGATCGTTGCCGCCCCCACGCGCGATGCTCGAAGCGCTCGGGCCGATGGTCGAGGAAGGTCGACTGGTGGGTTGGGCAGCGGCCGATGACGAACAGGCACTCTACGAGACCATCGGACTCGACGGTGGCTGGCCCGACTCGGCCGAAGGAGACGCCGTGGCGGTGGCGTTCAACAACTCTGCCGCCAACAAACTCGACTACTTCCTGCGCGCTCGGGCCACCTACGACATGGTCGTGGACGCGGCAACGTCAACAGCGAGCGGAACGATGACCGTCGAGCTCGAGAACCGGCCACCGCCAAAGCCACAGCCCGACTACGTCACGGCGAACGGGATCGGCCTCCCCCGTGGACACAACCGGACGTGGGTGTCGATCTTCACCCGGGTGGCCCCCACTGGACTGACGGTCGACGGCAAGGCCGTGCCGTGGGATGCCGAAACCGAAGCCGGGTTCTTCGTGTCCTCGACCTTCGTGACGATGGCACCTGGCGACCTACCTGTCATCGAGGTGACGCTCGAGGGCCCGGTCGACCTCGCGAATGATGCCTACGATCTGACGATCTGGGCCCCACCGACGGCGAAGGTGACACCGTTGACGGCAAACGTCGAGGTTCGCCAACTCGATGGTTCGATCAGTCGCGCTACGCAAGAATCACTGAGCGGGGCCGCCACGCTGGTCGTCCCGCTCGCCGAACCGGACTGATTCGAGTAATAGACACCGCTGTTGCGGGTCAGCCGTACTTCAGCTTGCGCCGCGGCGACTGAAGACGACCCCGACGGTTCTCGCAACGATCTGAACGTCGTGGGCGAGCGACCAGTTGTCGATGTAGTAGTGGTCGAGCCGCTTGTAGTCGGCGAACGTGGCGTCCGAGCGCCCCGACACCTGCCAGATTCCGGTGATGCCGGGGAGCACACGAAGTCGCT
>JBGTEH010000392.1:0-12439 GCA_041747915.1 Ilumatobacteraceae bacterium | reverse complement strand
GGCTGCTGGCCGTATCGGTGCGTCCACACGCTCACCGCACGTTCGAGGTGGTGCAGCTGCGCGCCACGTTCGCGCTCGCCGGTCCACACGTTTGGCATGCTCGCTCCCAGTTCGGCGTGCCAGATCAAGGGCGGCAGATCGCCGAGGGCGAGCACGACGCCGACGTGGTTGACCGGGCTGTTGGTGAACAGCCGGATCGCCCGATCGGCCGTCGACTTCCCACGGAACAGCCAGACGTCGCCGGTGGACGCCTCGCCGAGCGCTTCGCGAAGGTTCATCGAGTCACTCACCGCGTTGCTCATCAGGGCCCTAACGTAGGTGCTCGTGCGGTGGGCCAAGATCCTCGGAGTCGCCGGCGTGCTCGCCGTGCTCGGCGCCACAGGAGCTGTCGTCTACCAGCGGCGTCAGCGCCGTGCGTGGGTCGAACTGGCTCCGGACGAGCTGCGATCGCGACTTCACGATCGCCTCGACGGCGCTGCGCGGTAGGATCAGCGTATTGGGGCGCACGTCCTGAGCGCCGAGGTCGAGGGTTCACCGCGATCCGGCGTCGATGGAACGAGACACCACATGGCCACCAAGAAGCAGCCCGCCACCCGCTGGCACGACGGCACCACTCCCATCGAGGAGCTGGCACCGACCGAGCAGATCGCCCACGCCGTCGTCGTCGAGCGGCGCGATCTCGCTCCGTCGGTCGAGCGCATCATGGATGCCGAGCTCAGCGACGATCAGCGCAATCTCGCGATGACGATGTTCCGCGATTCACTCACGCAAGACGGCGATCCGAACCGCGACCCGCGCGTCGCGATCGCGTCGGCCGCCAGCGCCTGAGTCCGAGCTCTCGTCGCACCACGGAGCGTGTCGTACGACCGGTGACGTTCGGGCGTCTGGCGAGTGCCCACCCAACCTCGTTTCGTCCCGGGATGAATCGGGCAGTGTGGGGACGTGTTCAGCTGGCCATTGCTCGCGGCTGCACCGGATCCAAACGAGGAGATCAGCGCCAGCGCGCAATCGCTGTGGGAGTCGGCCCTCGAGTCCATCCCACGAGTGTCGACCGCAGTAGTCATCGTGGCCGTCGGCTGGATCTTGTCCCGAGTCGTTCGATGGGCGACGGCCCGGCATCTGAAGAAGCGCCGCACACCGAGCTTCACGTCTGTGATGAGCAAGGTGGCGGGGTGGCTGGTGCTCGTGGGCGTCATCCTGCTTGCACTGGCTCTCACCTTCCCTTCTGTGCAACCCGTCGATCTGTTGGCGGGACTCGGGGTCTTCTCCATCGCCGTCGGCTTTGCCTTCCAGGACATCCTCGAGAACACGTTGTCCGGCATCCTGCTGCTCTTCCGCCAGCCGTTCCGTTCCGGCGATCAGATCGAGGTGATGGACCGGGCCGGCACCGTGCAGGAAATCAACATTCGCGAGACACGATTGACGACGTTCGACGGCGAGCTCCTCGTCGTCCCGAACCGTGACGTGTACAAGAACGTGATCCTGGTGAGCACGTACCAAGAGGTCCGACGCCAGGACTTCGTGGTCGGCGTTGCGTACGAGAGCAACCTCGACGAAGCGACACAGATCATCACCTCGGCACTCCGGGAGGTCGATGGCATCGCCGATGATCCCGCCCCTTCTGCGCTCGTCGAAGAACTTGGGACATCCACGGTCGACATCCGGGCGCGATTCTGGTCGAGCCCGATGCGGTTCGCGAGCCTGGAGGTTCGAGATGCCGCCATCAGGCACGTGAAGTGTCGTCTGGACGCCGCCGGCGTCGAGATGCCCTCGGACATCGTCGTGTTGCAAGCGGCTCCGAGCCTCGAAGCAACGTTCCGCAACGACCCCGCCATCACGGTCACGCCGGGCGGCGCGGTCCGCCGGTCGTCGGACAATTCGTAGCCCTGATGGGCGTTGGTGCGCACACCGTGCAGCGCCGACGAAGTGCTATCTCGACGGAGGAGGGAACCCTCAGTCATGAAGACGTCTCGGCCAACCCGATTCTCCATCCGGCGGTGTCATGGGATCGCCGCGTGCGCGCTTGTCACCATCGTCTTGGTCGCGTGCGGGGACGACTCGCCTGATGCGGAGACCGAATCTGACGGACCCCAAGCCGTACCTTCACCCGGCATCGAGGTCTTCACCGGCGGCGAGTTCGACGACATTGCCCTGCCCGGGGGCGCGTCGGAAGTGGGCACGAAATCCGAGATCGGAGGCGCGATCGCTCAATCGTTCGGCGTACGGGCAACGAGCCCTGAGGGCGTGATGGACTTCTTTGGGCGTTCGCTTTCGGAATCGGGTTGGGTGGTGGTCGAGCCTGTTTCTTCGACGGGGACGAATGCCCTCGATGGCTCGTGGGAGCGCGATGGACGACGGCTCGAGATTTCCGCCGTCACAGCGACCGGCGTCGCCGATGAGGACACACAGTTCAGCGTGGTGCTCCTCGATTCCACCGTGCCAGGTGCGGACGTCAACGACCTCCAGCCAGACGGGTGAAGCCGGGTTCGGGAATTTCCGAGCGCACTGTGCGTTGGTGGTGAGAACATATATTCTCAGAGGAGCTCGAGATGAACGAAACACGATCGCTTGTACCGCCTTTCGATGAAGCATCGGCGCGCGCCAAGGTGCTCGCAGCCGAGTCGGCCTGGAACACGCGAGACCCCGATCGAGTCGCCGGCGCGTACTCGCTCGACAGTGAGTGGCGCAATCGAGACACGTTCCTGCGCGGTCGTGACGAGATCCGAGCGTTCCTCGCTGCGAAGTGGTCGAAAGAGGTCGAGTACGCGCTCCGCAAGGATCTCTGGGCGTTCACCGGCAACCGCATCGCGGTCCGATTCCAGTACGAGTCGCTCGACGCGGCCGGACAGTGGTGGCGGTCGTACGGCAATGAGAACTGGGAATTCGACGAGCACGGATTGATGCGTCGTCGTGAGGCGTCGATCAACGACGTGGCCATCGCCGAGTCAGAGCGGCGCATCTTCGGTCCCCGAGGCGAAGGCGACACCGACGGGATCGCGCTGCGATGACCGACTTCTTCGACATCGCCGCCACGCCATCGGTGCTCGCGCTCCAGGAGGCCAAGGGATCGCTCGGCATGTACGTGTCCGAGGTCGGCCCCGGGCCAGGCGCGCCGCACACGATCACCGATGACGAAGCGAATCTGTTCACGACCCGCGACAGCTTCTACCTCGCGAGCGTGAGCGAAACCGGCTGGCCATATGTTCAGCACCGCGGCGGCGACGCCGGGTTCGTCAAGGTCCTCGACGAGCACACCATTGGTTGGGTCGAGCGAAACGGCAACCGGCAGTACGTCGGAACCGGCAACATCTCCGACAACGGTCGCGTCGCGGCGATCTTCGTCGACTACCCGACTCGAAGCCGACTCAAGATCTACGGCCGCGCCACCCATCATCGTTCACCGACCCCGGAGCTTTTGGACGCGCTCGGCGCGCGCGATGTTCGCCACGACGGCGCCATCACGATCGAGGTGCTCGCGACCGCCTGGAATTGTCAGAAGTACATCACCCCGCGCTTCACCGCCGAGCAGGTCCAGCGCTCGATCGAGAGCCACGTCGAGAGCATCGTGCAGCCACTGCACGAACGCATCGCCGAACTCGAAGCTCTCCTCGAACGACGCGGTGAGTCGTGAGTCCGCCGGCGGTCATCGAACCCGATGTTGCGCGAGCGGCCGCACTGGTTGCTGCCGATTCGCTCTTCTACGCACGAGGCGTCAACGACGTGACGATGGCCGAGATCCGTGACCACTCCGGCGTCTCGCTCCGACGTCTGTACTCGATGTACCCGTCGAAGTCCCACCTCGTCGAGGGCTGGCTCGAGGAACGGCACAGCACGTGGATGGCCGACCACAGCTCCCGCTTCGATCGATTGGTCGTGTCGGGTTCCGACCCCATCGATGCCACGTTCGGCGCGATCGCCGCATGGCTCGTCGACACCGAGTTCCGTGGCTGTGGATTCATCAACACCAATGCAGAACTCGGCGATCTCACCGATCGACAACGCGAGATCATTCGTCACCACAAGACCGCGGTCGCCGATCGTTTCGAGCGCCTGTTCGCGAACGGACGAGCCATCGCCATCCTGGCCGACGGCGCCATCGTGCAGGCGGCGATGTTCGAGAGCGTCGCTCCCGTGGAAACCGTACGTGCGTGTGCGCACGCCGTGCGGTGGGCCGACCTCGACGGTGTCTGACGCTCGGTCAGAGACGACGAGCGCGCAGCACGACGTCGTCGACGTGGTGAGATGCCGACGCACTGCCCGGTCCTCGTGGGCGCGTGGCATGAACCTCGATGTCCCAGTCGGGCGAACCGCCGAGCAGTTCGACGAAGTCATCGACACGCACATACGCATCTGGATCGAACGGCCGGCTGTGTCGAGTCGTGTCGATCGGCGTTCGCATCGGCTCGAGGTCGTGGCTCACCACGAGCAGCGTGCCTCCGGTGGCGACAGCATCGACGACGTTGGTGACGCCCCGGCCGTCCGGCGTGCGCGGGATCGACGCGTACTGAGCCGAGACGAGGTCGAATCCTCCTCGCTCGAATGGTTCGTCCGCGTTGGCGTCGGCCCGGCGGCACTCGATCTCCACACCGCGGTCGACCGCAGCGGCAGTGACGCGTTGGAGCGCGCGCGGTGAGATGTCCGATGCCGTCACCTGCCATCCCCGCTCGGCCAACCAGATGGCGTCGCCTCCCTCGCCAGTGCCGACATCGAGCGCGCGCCCTGCTTCGAGATGGCCGACCTCGGCGACGAGTGATCCGTTCGGGTTGCCGCTCCAGATCTGATCGCCGCTGTAGCGACGGTCCCAGTCGGTCTGGTTGGGCGATGGTCGGCCGGCAGCCTCGAGGTCTTCCCGAGCAAGGCTGACGCTGATCATGCCGCCGACCCAGCTGCCGTTGGCCGCGGCTTGGAGCAACTGCTGGGCAGGGTCGGTGATGTTTCCTGCTGCGTAGAGTCCCGTGACGGAGGTCTCTCCGGTTGGATCGGTCTCGAGATGATCACCGAGTCCGGTGGGGTGCCCGACCGGAATGACGCCGAGGGACTCGAGGATCTCGGCCCGTACGTGGAATCGACCGCCGACCACGACCGCGTCGGCATCGATCCGGGCGCCGTCGTCGGTCTCGACGGCCGCGACCCGGCCGTCGGCGCCCGCAACGATGCGTTGCACGCGTCGGTTCACGATCGTCACCCCGGCGTTGCGGAGTGCCTCGACCTCTGGGTCATCAGGGTCCACGCCGTCGTGGAGCACGATGGTCAACCGGTTGGTGAGCTGGCGGAACAGTGGGGCGGTGTGCAGACCCATCGGATGAGTGACGATCTGCACGATCCTGCCGTCGCGGACCTCGTAACCGTGGCAGAACGGGCAGTGGATCACGTCGCGGCCCCAGTGTTCGGCGAGCCCGTCGATCGCGGGGAGGTCGTCGACCAGCCCGGTGGCCGCGAGGACACGACGGGCGATCACCGAGCTTCCGCCGATCAGGTCGATGCGGAAGTGCTCCGCATCGACTCGCGTCACCTCGATCGCGCGACCGGGGAGCACCTCACCGCCGTAGCTGCGGACCTCTTCGCGGGCTGCACCGAGGAGGGTCTCGGGCGGCTGACCCTCGTAGCCGAGGTAGCTGTGCAGGTGGGCGGCCGGAGCGTTGCGCGGCTCGCAGGAGTCGATCACCATCACGGAGCGCCGCTGACGCCCGAGTTGGAGTGCTGCGGCCAGTCCGGCGACCGATCCGCCGATCACTGCGACGTCGCAGTGTCGTTCGAACGTGGGTGGCGCATGAGTCGCGTGATCGGTCATGTGCTCGACGATACGATGATTCCATCATGATGCAAGAGAGCTTGCGGAATTCGCAAACCGGCGAAGAGGGACTGGTCGAGTGAACGATGTCGAGACCGTGGTGCGCACCCGGCTGCGCAGCCTGCGCAACACGCTCGGGCTCTCGCTGGACGAACTCGCCGAGCGGACGAACCTGAGTGCGTCCACGATCAGCCGGATCGAAACCGGCCGCCGCTCGATCAGCCTCGACGTGCTCGTGCCCCTTGCCCGCTCCCTCCAGATCGACTTGGATGCGCTCCTCGACGTGCACGACGACGACGACGTGGTCATCCGACCGATCCCCAGTCACTCCGGCGACTCAACGACGTGGATGCTGAGCCGACCGACCGGCACGACCGTGGCGATCAAGATGCGGTACGAACCAACCGAGCACTCGCCCGAACAGCGGGTACATCCCGGTCACGACTGGTTCTTCGTCATCGAAGGACGCATCCGACTGCTCCTCGGCGACCGCGAGATGATCGTCGAAACAGGTGAGGCGGCGGAGTTCGCAACGATGACTCCTCATGCGTGCGCTGCAGTCGACGGCCCCGCCGAGGTGATCATGATCTTCGATCGAGACGGCCATCGCGCCCACGTCCACCATGCTCCCGGCTGACGTCGTGTGCGTTGGGGAGCCCTCAGCGCTCCCGAGCGCACACGACGTCCGGGTGGTCGCTGCGTCAGCCCTCGGAGAGTTCTCTCAGACGGTCGAAGATCGCGGCGCGATCGCGGCATCGAGTGCCTCGGAGCTGGTGTTCTCGACGGCGACCACGATGTTGCCGAGCGCGGCCATCGGCACCGCTTGGGCCTGCCAGCTCGCGGCGTCGAACGAACTGCCGTGAGCGAGGACGATCGCTTCGGTGCCGTCGCCCCAGATCAACGCCTCGTCGCCCCCGATGGTGATGCGTTCACCGGATGCGCCGTCCGTGGAGGTTCCTTCCGGCGACGAGTCGACGATCGGTGTGGTGGCGGCGATGTCGTCGGCCGCTGGCGCGTCGCCAGACGACGATCCGCACGCGGTCAGACCGATCGCGGCGGCGATCGTCGCGAGCACGTGCACCGCTCGGCGCGATCGTGTGGGCGCGCGCCGCGCAAATGGTCGGATCGGGCTGGGAGTCACGCGATCGAACCTACAGCGCCCTCGGACTGCGACGGCTTCGCCCCGGCTGGTCGATGCGGGCGGCGCGAGGGTGCGAAGATTCGCGTCGTGCAACGCGGACTCATGAAGCAGGCACCGCTCACGAGCACCAAACGCCCATCGTCGCCGTCGCCGTCGTCGTCGGACACTGGGGACCGTGATGTCGCCTGACGAACTTCGTCACGACATCGAGGCGGGCCGAATCGACACAGTCGTGATGGCGTTCCCCGACCCATACGGGCGCCTGATGGGCAAACGGTTCGATGCTCAGTTCTTCCTCGAATCCGGGCTCGATCACGGCACGCACGCGTGTGACTACTTGTTCACGGTCGACATGGAGATGAACCCTGTCGAGGGGTACGCCTACGCCAGTTGGGAGCGCGGCTACGGCGACTTTCACATGGTGCCCGATCTCGCGACGATCCGTCCGTGCGGTTGGACCACGGGCACCGCGATCGTGATGTGCGACGCGCAGGACAACTCGACACACCAGGTCGTCGACGTCGCACCCCGATCGATTCTGCGACGACAGACCGGAGCGGCCGCCACCCGCGGCTTCGTCGCCAAGGGGGCCAGCGAGCTGGAGTTCTTCCTCTATCGCGACAGCTACCGCGCCGCTCAGGCGAAGGGCTACGACGATCTCGATGCGGCGGGCTGGTACATCGAGGACTACCACCTCTTGCAGGGTGCCAGGGTCGAGGACTACATCGGTGCTGCACGACGCGCGATCAGCAGGTCGGAGATCCCGGTGGAGACCTCGAAGGGTGAGGCCGCGATCGGGCAGCACGAACTCAACATTCGGTACTCCGAGGTGCTCGAGATGGCTGATCGACACGTGGTGATGAAGCAGGCGATGAAGGAGCTTGCCGACGCACGAGGGGTGAGTGTGTCGTTCATGGCCAAGCCTCACGAGGATCGTTCGGGCAGCAGCTGTCACCTTCATCTGAGTCTGTGGAACGGCGACGACAGTGCGTTCTGCAATGCCGACGGACGCGCCACCGACGACTTCAGGTGGTTCCTCGGCGGGTGGATGCATCACGCCGCGAACTTCATGCCGTGTTATGCGCCGACGATCAACAGCTACAAGCGTTACCAGGGTCAGTCGTGGGCGCCGACCGGGCTGGCCTGGTCGCACGACAACCGCACGACCGGGTTCCGGATCGTCGGAGCAGGGCAGAGCATGAGGATCGAATGTCGGCTCCCTGGTGCGGACGCCAATCCCTACCTGGCTTTCGCCGCCGCTCTCGCGAGCGGGTTGGACGGCATCGCCAACCAGATCGAACCTGCGCCCGAGTTCCAGGGCGACGCCTACTCGGCGGCCGACGTGCCCGCGCTCCCACAGACTCTGGCCGAAGCCAACGAGCTGTTCTCGACCAGCGCCGACACGCGCCGCCTGCTCGGCGACGCGGTGGTCGATCACTACTCCCATCACTTCGCCACCGAGTGCGCCGCCTACAACTCGGCTGTCACCGACTGGGAGCGCCGTCGCTACTTCGAGCGGATCTGACGAACATCAATCGTCCTCGTCGAGGGTCGCGTCGACGGAGGAATCGGTTGATGCACCGACCGGACCGACCCATGGTCTCCGAGCCGATCCCCGACTGCCTCGACGGGTACCGTCACGGGCGGATCGAGGGGGCCCATGATCATCATCACCGCAACGCTGTCGTTCGAGACCGAGGCCGACCGTGACCGTTCGGTTGCGTTGACCACGCCGGTCCAGCGAGCGACCCGCGACGACGAGCCGGGCTGCCTGGCGTATTGCTTCGGTGCCGACCCGGTCGAGCCGACGCACGTGCAGGTGTACGAGCTGTGGACCGACCCCGAGAACCTCGCCCGGCACTTCGATCACGCGAACTACGCCACCATGGTCGACGTCCTGCGCAACTGCGGGGGCTTCCTCAAATCCGAGAATCGGCTCTACGCCGCCGACGATCGCGGACCGGTGTACGACGAGGGCACGTTCCGCTTCGACGCCGTTGCCGACGCCGGAGGGTGACGATGGCGGGCATCATCGACCTGCACGCACACGTCGTGCTCGCCGACGCCTTCGAAATGGCAGGACCCTACGGTCCGTTTCACGGCGACGATGCCCAAGGTGCCGAGTACTTCCGCGTGGGCGACTACACGATGAAGCCGATCCCCTACCGCGGCAGCGTGTTCATGGACGTCGAGCGCCGCCTCATCGAGATGGACCGGGTCGGCATCGATCGCCAGATGTTGTCACCGAACCCGTTGACGTTCTTCGGGGGTGTCGAAGCAGCTCCGGCGATCGACTTCGCCCGCGCCACCAACGATGCGATGGCTGCGCTGGTCGCCGAGCAACCGGATCGTCTGTTCGGATCGGCCCAGCTCCCGATGCAGGATCCCGTCGCAGCGATCGCCGAGCTCGATCGGGCGATCGGCGATCTCGGCCTCGTCGCCGGGTACATCGGAACCGGATACGGAATGGCGTTCGACGACCCTCGACTCGACGACTTCTACCACCGCGTCGTCGAGCTCGATGTCGCGTTGTTCGTCCACGGCGCGACCAACGACGGACGAGGGCCGACGTCCGACTCGCGACTGCACCGCTTCGGGCTCGACCTCATCGTCGGCTACACCTACGAGGAGACTCTGGCGGCGGCGTCGCTGGTCCTCGGCGGTGTCCTCGACCGGCATCCGGGCCTCGACGTGTGCCTGTCGCATGGCGGTGGAGCGATTGCCTTTCTCGCCCAGCGCTTCGATTCGATGGCTACGTTCCGAGGTGGCGAGTCCGACTTCGCCGGGTCGCTCGGTCGGTTGTGGTTCGACTCGCATCTCGAGCCGGGGGCTGCACGCGATCTCGTCGTCGACACCGTCGGTGTCGACCGGATGGTCTACGGCACGAACTTCGGGGGCTGGGACACGCCGATCACGACCGACGACTTCGACGCCTCGCTCACGCCCAACGCCCATCGTCTGCTGCGCCTGGAGGACACCCCATGAGTCAACTCCTGATCACCGGTGCGCGCCTGTTCGCCGCCCTCGACGACACCGTGCTCGACGATGCGGGCGTGCTCGTCGAGGGTGATCGCATCGTGTGGTCAGGCCCGATGCGGTCCGCACCGTCGATCAGCGGTGACGACATCGAACGACTCGATGTCGGCGGCAAGTTCGTCATGCCTGGCATGACCGAATCGCACGTGCATCTCTCGTATTCAAACGCGCACCCGAGCCAGCTCGACCGTCAACCGGTTCCCATCGCCATGCTCGACGCCGTCGACAACGCACGAACGCTGCTGCGCTACGGCTTCACCTCTGCGATCAGTTTCGGGTCGGCACAGGGGATCGATGTCCCGCTGCGTGACGCGATCAATTCCGGTCGGGTGCCCGGGCCGCGATTGTTGGCGTCGGAGCGCGACATCGGCTCGACCGGAAGCAACGCCGACTCGAAGGCGCCGGAGAGCGAGGGTCGCAAGCGAATTGCCGACGGTCCATGGGCGGTGCGTGCCGCGGTACGTGAGGTGGCCAAGGCCGGCGCCGACGTCGTCAAGATTTTCCTGGATGGCGAGGAGCTGTCCGGACACGCCGCGCCCGGTGTACTGAGCTACACCGACGACGAGGTGTCGGCGGCATGCGACGAAGCCCATCTCCGCAACATGCGCGTCGCGTGCCATGCGAGGTCGGCCGCAGCCGTCAAGCAGGCTGTTCGCTACGGCGTCGACTTCGTCGGTCATGCCAACTTCCTCGACGACGAGGCGGTCGAGATGCTCGCCGACGCTCGGGACCGTTTGTTCGTGGGGCCGGGCATCGCGTGGGAGATCCAGCTCCTCGAACGCGGCCACGAGATCGGACTGAGCCGCACGATGATGGAGGCTCGCGGCTATCAGCACGAACTCGACGCGACGATCGGTTCAGTGAAGCGCCTCCGAGAGGTCGGCGTCCGCGTGCTGATCGGAGGCGACTACGGATTGTCGATCACTCCGCACGGCACCAACGCGAGAGACCTCGAGTACTTTGTCGATCTGTTCGACATGTCGCCCACCGAGGCGTTGCTGTGCGCGACGCGTGACGGCGGCCTGGCGATGGATCCGTCGGGGATGCTCGGCACCTTGGATGCCCGAACCTTCGCTGATCTCGTGATCGTCGACGGCGACCCCACACTCGACATCACGATCCTGCAGGATGTGGAGCGGATCGTCGAAGTGATGAAGGCCGGCCGCTTCGTCACCGATCAGGTCCTGTGACGATCAGGTCCCGATTGGGCGCTGCCGAGCGCGGTTGGGCGACTTGACGGCTCGGCAGCACATGTGCTGTCTGTCAGACGGCCGACGCGTGGATACGCGAGACTCCGCAGGCAATACGGTTGATGACGTGAGAAGCCTCCGCCTCGATCGCGTTCTGCCCAGTTGATGGACAAGCACGCGACCGACCAATGGACCTCGCCGATGCCACACTGGTGGCCCTCGCAGAGGAACAGGGGCATCGCAGAGTCTTCAGCCTCGACGCCGACTTCCACATCTATCGAATCCGCAGACGGCAACGCTTCGACGTGGTTCCACGACACTGACCATGCTCCGGCGGGTGCCGAGTCTGCCGAGTCTGTCGCGCTGACACGAGACCGGCCGCGTCACGCCGGTTGAGTGGTTACCGCCGCCAGTACAAGAGGTGTGTCACCCCGCTGGGGCTGGGCACGGATTCGAGGTAGAGGCGGTCGAGCAGGTCCTCGTGCGAGGTCCAGAGTCGCTCGCCACGGCCGATCTCGATCGGCGCGACGGCGACATGGAGGGTGTCGATGAGGTCTGCGTCGAGGAACTGCCGAACAGTGGCGACGCCTCCTCCGACTCGAACGTCGCGCCCCTCGGCGGCGTCCTTGGCTTGCCGTAACGCCTCGGCAGGCGTGGCATCGAGGAAGTGGAACGTGGTGTCGGCCAGCGTGAAGCTCGGCCGGTGATGGTGCGTGAGGACGAATACGGGCGTGTGGAAGGGCGGGGTGTCGCCCCACCAGCCCGTCCAGTCGAGGTTCTCCCATGGGCCGCGCTGGGGGCCGAACTTGTTGCGGCCCATGATCTCGGCACCGATGTTCCGAGCGAAGTCGCGAGTGAAGTAGTCGTCGAGGCCTCGGGATCCGCCGGCATCGGAGCGGTTCGGCCAATTGGCGGTGGCGAAGGCCCACGAGGCCAGGTCGGCCGGGAGGTCGACCTTCGGGGCGTGGCCGAAGGGCTGTTCGAGGCTCTGACCTTCGCCGGCGCCGAACCCATCGGCCGACACCGCAACCGGGCAGGCCTTGTCCTATCGAGTGCGACACGAGCCGCACCGAACTGCCGATCTGGTCGCCCAACCAGGCGTACGAGATCTGCTGGAACGCAATCGATAATCGCGGCCATCTATGAAACGCGTCTCGCACGCGTACCGGCGTTCTGCGTGGCCGTCCGATAACACTCCCGGCGGACGGCCCATTGGGCGTGGTCAGCCGGGATCGAGATTGGCGAGAATGACGGGCAGATCTTGGGCGTCGGACAAGAGGC
>JBGTEH010000391.1:0-5064 GCA_041747915.1 Ilumatobacteraceae bacterium | reverse complement strand
GTCGGCCTCCCCGCCCTACGACTGCGCGGGCTCTACCTGGCGGTCACGACACTGGTGTTCGCGCTCGCCGTGAACTCGTGGTTCCTCAATCGCCAGTTCTTCGACTGGATCCCTCAGGAACGCGTGCAGCGACTCCCGCTGTTCGGTCGCATCGACATCTCCACACCGACGCGCTACTACATCTTCACCCTCGTCGTACTCGCCCTCGTGTTCGTGGCGTTGCGCGGCGTTCGCCACAGCCGCACCGGTCGAGCGATCGTCGCCCTCCGCGAGAACGAACTCGCCGCCCAGGCGTTCTCCGTGTCGCCCGTGCCGGTCAAACTCACCGCCTTCACGCTGTCGGGTGCCGTGGCGGGCCTCGCCGGCGGCCTGTTCGTGCATCTCAGCCAGAGCTTCGACCTGTCGAGCTACACCGCCCAGGAGAGCCTCAACGTGTTCACCGCGGCGGTCGTGGGCGGGCTGGGCTCGTTGTTCGGTGGTGTGCTCGGCGCCGTCTTCCTGCGTGGCAGCGAGTGGTTCATCACGTCACCCGAGTGGCGTCTGCTGTCGTCGGCGATCGGCGTGCTCATCGTGCTGCTGATCATCCCCGGCGGCCTGGCGAGCCTCGTCATCAGAATTCGCGACCGGCTGGTGAGCCTGATCGTCGCCCGCGACGTCGCCCGATCCCTGCCGACTGATGCGGTCCCATCCGGTGCCGAAGCCTCCATCGACGAACCGGCCGTGGAGCGCGTCGACGACATCGACGACCGGACCCGCGTGTGAGCAACCCGACGATGATGCAGAGCTTCCGGTTCGGGGTGCGCCACCCGATGCAGTGGCTGCGCGAACTCTGTGGCGGAGAGGCCGCGTTCCCCCTCGTGGTGCTGTTCGGGCTCAACGCAGTCGACGAACTCGACCGCACGGCGTTCGGCATCCTGCTGCCGAACATCCGCGAGTCGTTCGGTATCGACATCCAGACGGCACTTGGCCTCGTCGCGCTGTCGTCCGTCGCCGCCCTCGCGCTGCAGGTGCCGATCGCCCAATACGCCGACAAGACAAACCGCATCCCGCTCGTGGTGGTCGGTGCACTTGCTTGGGGATTCTTCTCGGGCATGACCGGCCTGGCAACGGGGCTGATCCTGCTCACCGTCGCTCGCTCGGGATCGGCGCTCGGCAAGGCGGTCATCGATCCCACCCACAACTCGCTGATCGCCGACTACTACCCCATCGAGACGCGCTCGCGGGTCTACAGCTTCCACCGAGGCGCCAACGCTGTCGGCGCGTTCATCGGGCCACTCTCGGCCGGTCTGCTCGCCTACTACTTCGACTGGCGTGTGCCGTTCCTCGTGTTCGTGATCCCCACGGTGATCTTCGCCATGCTCGCAACGCGCCTCCACGAGCCGATCCGCGGGAAGTGGGAACGCCACGCAACAGGCGCTTCGCAGGAGATCATCGACACCGAGGAAGAATCGCCGTCGTTCGCCGAGAGCTGGCGCACCGCCCACAAGGTCAAGTCGCTCCAGCGGATCTGGTGGAGCCTGCCGTTCCTCGCCACGTCGTTGATCGGTTTCGTCGCACTCGCATCTCTGCTCTACGACCAGAAGTTCGGCCTCGACGAGCGCGGCCGCGGCGTGGCCGCCGCTGTCGCCGAGCCCTTCGCGCTGGTCGGCCTCGTCATCGGTGCCCGCATCGCCACCCGGCGCTTCGTCGGCAACGTCAAGGGGCTCATCCGCTTCGTGGCCTCGGTCGCCCTGCTGTCGTCGGTGGCGTCGGCGGGATTCGCGTTCGCGCCGAACGTGTACATCGCCGTGGCGCTCAACTGCGTCATCACGGCGACATTGGCGATCATCGGGCCCGGCGTGCTCGCCGCACTGTCGTTGGCGATTCCCCCGCGGGCCCGTGCGACCGGCTTCGCGATCGGATCGCTGTGGGTGATCCCGGGGCTCGCCATCCTCCCCGTGATCGGTTGGATTGCGGACAACTGGAGCATCGAGATCGGGATGCTCGTGATGATCCCGATGTTCGTCATCGGCAGCCTCATGCTGCGCAGTGTCTCCGACGTGATCGACGACGACATCGCCCAGGTGTGGCAGTCCGCAGCTGCCCGATCCGAGGTGCTCTTCGACCGCCGACAAGGCGCTACCAACCTGCTCCTGCTGCGCGGTGTCGAGGCCGGCTACGACAACCGCACGGTGCTGCACGGCGTCGACCTTCGCCTCGACGAGGGCGAGATCGTCGCGTTGCTCGGCACGAACGGTGCCGGCAAGTCGACGCTGCTCAAGTCGATCAGTGGCATCGTCGAGGCCGACCGCGGCGCGATCGTGCTCGACGGGCGCGACATCACACACGCGCCGCCCAACGAGATCGCGGCGCTCGGCATCGTCCAGATGCCCGGCGGCCAGGGAGTGTTCGGTTCGCTGACCGTCCGCGAGAACCTCGACCTCGCCGGCTGGACGAACCGCCGCGACACCGCCGGCGTGAGAGCGGCGACCGCCGAGGTGCTCGACATCTTCCCCGCACTGGTCTCGCGGCTCGACTCGCCGGCCGCCAACATGTCGGGCGGTCAGCAGCAGATGCTCGCACTGGCGATGAGTTTCGTGATGCGACCCAAGGTGCTGCTGATCGACGAACTCTCGCTCGGGCTCGCCCCGGTCGTGGTCGGCCAGTTGCTGCCGATCGTGCGGCGCATGGCCGACGACGGCGTCACCATCGTGCTCGTGGAGCAGAGCGTGAACGTGGCGCTCACCGTTGCCGATCGGGCGTACTTCATGGAGCGTGGCACGATCATGTTCGACGGCCCCACCAAGGAACTGCTCGAACGCCCCGACCTCCTCCGCTCGGTTTTCCTGTCGTCGGCGGCGCCCGCACCCCACGAGACCAACGGTGCGGGCCCCCGCCCTCTGGTCGACCACACCACGCAACCCGTTCTGTCGGTCAACGAACTCGCAGTGAGCTTCGGAGGCATCCGCGCCGTCGACGGCACCTCGTTCGACATCTACGAAGGTGAGATCGTCGGAGTGATCGGGCCCAATGGGGCGGGCAAGACCACCGTGTTCGACCTCGTCTCGGGGTTCACTCCTGCCGACGCCGGCACCATCACGTTCAACGGACGCGACATCACCACCATGAGCGCCGCCGGGCGGGCCGATCTCGGCCTCGGTCGCTCGTTCCAGGACGCTCGTCTGTTCCCCGAACTCACCGTCGAGGAGACGCTGGCGATCGCGCAGGAGCGATTCGTCGGCAGTCGCAGCCTGATGGTCGCCGCCCTCCACCTTCCCATGGCGGTCGACTCCGAAATGCACGTCACGGCGCGGACCGACGAGCTGATCGAGTTGATGGGCCTCGGCGACCATCGCCATTCGTTCGTGCGGGAGCTGTCCACCGGCACCCGTCGAGTCGTCGATCTGGCGTGCCTCGTGGCGCACCGGCCCGCGGTGATCCTGTTGGACGAGCCCACCTCGGGTATCGCCCAGCGAGAGGTGGAAGCGCTCGCGCCGGTCGTCCGGCGATTGCGTGACGAGATGGGCGCGAGCCTGGTCATCGTCGAACACGACATCCCGTTCGTGTCCGACGTGTCCGACCGGTTGCTCGCGCTCGAACAAGGTCGGGTCATCGCGACCGGTCGGCCAGCCGATGTCCTGGAACACCCGGATGTCATCGAGTCATACCTCGGCACCTCCGGTGCTGCGATTGCCCGCTCAGGGGGAACGGAGTAAGACCATGCAACCAGCACAGGCAGAAGGCGGCGGATCGTCGTCGAGCGCAATGAGGAAGTGGGGCCCGATCGGCGCGATCGTGCTCGTCGTGGCCGTCGTGGTGGGCCTCGTCCTCGTCTCCGGGGGAGACGACGACGACGCATCGCCGGCCGACAGCACGACGGCCGTCACCGAACCCGTCGGCACCGACGCGCCGGCCGAGACGACGCCGACCGAGACGACGGTCGAAGCCACGACACCCGACGGCACCGAAGCGCCACCCGAGGGTGGTGGCGGCGAGGTGGTCTTCCCACTGTCGTTCAGCCAGGCCGAGGAGCAGGACATCGACGTCGCGTGGGACGAGCGGTGCGACACCACCACCGGTCAGCTCGCGATCCAGTGGTTCTTCGCGCCGGAGTGCTACGCGCCCTTCGAGGGAGACAACGGTGGTGCGACCACACGAGGGGTCACCGCCGACACCATCAAGGTCGTTCAGTACTTCGGGCCCGACGACGATCCCATCATCGACTACCTCCGCGACGCCCTGAAGATCGAAGACACCAATGCCCAATCCGAAGAGACCGCCCGAAACATGCTCGGCATGTTCGACCAGTTCTACGAGACCTACGGCCGCAAGATCGAACTCGAGACCTACGTGAGCACCGGCCTCGCCAACGACGAGGTCACAGCGCGCGCCGATGCCGTGCGCATCGCGGAAGACTTCGAGCCGTTCGTGGTGCTCGGCGGCCCCGCGCTCACCAACGCCTTCGCCGACGAACTCGCTGCGCGCGAGGTGATGTGCATCGGCTGTACTCCGGGCCAACCACCCGAGTGGTACGCCGAGCGCGATCCGTACGTGTCGGGACTGGCCATCAGCGCCGCCCAGGCGCGAACGCATGCTCGCGAGTTCATCGCCAAGCAGCTGATCGGCGGCACTGCGGAGTATGCGGGCGACGAGGCGTTCACGACGACCCCGCGATCGTTCGGCCACGTGTACATCTCCTCGAGTCCCGAGTCGCAGAAGATCGCGGATGAGTTCGTCGCCAACATGACCGAGGACGGTGCCAACATCGTCGAGGTGCTGCCGTACACGCTCGATCCGGGAACGATCCAGGCGCAGGCCTCGCAGATCGTCGCCAAGCTGAAGGCGTCGGGGGTCACCACCGTGGTGCTCGCCAGCGACGGCATCGCACCGCGCGACCTCACCAACGAGGCGACCGCGCAGGAGTACTTCCCCGAATGGGTCGTGGTCGCTCCGGCGCTGTCGGACCTCACCGCATTCGGTCGTACGTACGACCAGCAGCAGTGGGCCCATGCGTTCGGGGTCACCCATGGAGCGGCACGGGTCACGCCGGAGATGTCCGGTTACTACGGGCTCTACCAGTGGCTC
>JBGTEH010000390.1:0-8726 GCA_041747915.1 Ilumatobacteraceae bacterium | reverse complement strand
CTCGGCAAGGGGTTCTACTACCAGATGGCCGGATTCGAGAACGGTCGATTGCAGACGGCGGCACGCGCAGTGGGCGTCATGCAGGCCGCGTACGAAGCTGCCCTCGACTACGCGATCAATCGCACGGTGTTCGGCGAAGCGATCATCGACTACCAACTCACCCGCGCCAAGCTCGGGCGGATGGCGGTCCTCACGCAGGCGGGGCGCCAGTTCTCCTACGCCGTGGCGACGCTGATGGCCAAGGGCGAGGGAGCGATGGAGGCCTCGATGGTGAAGGCGTACGTGTGCAAGGCCGCCGAGTGGGTCAGCCGTGAGGCGATGCAGATCCACGGTGGGATGGGCTACGCCGAGGAGTTCCCCGTCAGCCGACTCTTCGTCGACGCTCGCGTGTTGTCGATCTTCGAGGGCGCGGACGAGACCCTGTGCCTGAAGGTCATCGCCCGCCAACTCATCTCCTCCACCACCACCTGACCAGTACATCCGGGGTCTGGCCCCAGATGTAACGGTCAGGCCGATCGGAGTTCGACGAGCATCCTCCACAGCGGGTCGTCGAAACTCGAGAGTGCCGGCAGGACCTCGGGCGACGCTTTGGCGCCGAGTCGAGCGACGACCAGACCGAGCTCGCGCGAGATGTAGAGCTTCTGGTCGTCCTTGCCGAGCGCAGCGACGAGGTCGGTCGGCGCATTGGGGATGAGCGGTCCTGTCCGCTCCCGGCGAGCTCCGGGCAAGCGGAAACTCTCCTGGCCATTGAGCCACCACAGGTATCCGTACGCCTCGTTCAACAGCGTGCTCGGCGCAAACGATTCATCGATCCAGTCGGGGCGAATCACCGGTGGCGCAGCAGTGAGGACGGTCTGGCCGATCGAGGTCAGGTCGCTGGCGGCGGCGCGTAGGCCGATGGGCGCAAAACCACCCGAGGGCCGGTCGTAGAACATCGCGGTGGGTGCCCCCGCTGGTTCGAACAACCAGTCGTTCGCCAGCTCGTCGAGCGGGCGGCCCGTGATCGTGGTGAGCACGTCGAACAACACCGCGAACACGCCGCTGTAGTGCCACTCTGCGCCGGGTGGAGAAAGCACGGCGAACCGGTCGTCGAGGCCGCTCGTCATCGTGAGCAACTGCGCAACGGTGATCAGCTCGGTCTGGCCGTGTGACGTCCAGCCATCGCCGAGCACGTCGTCGACGGAGGTGTCGAGCGTGACGAGGCCATCACCGATCGCCCGTCCGACGAGGAGCGACAACACGCTCTTCTGCGCCGACGCGACGTCGCGCGCGAACGTCGAGTCGGCGCGGTACCACTCGTGGATCACTGTGCCGTCCTCGACCACACGAAAGGCATCGGTGCCCGCAGCCTCCAGGAACCGGTCGAGTCCGGCGAAGTCGGCACCCGACCACGGCGTGACGGGAGGCCCAGTCAGTGCAGGCCCGGTCACTGCTGGCCCGGTCACTGCAGGCCCGGTCACTGCAGGGGCAGTCACCGCAGAGGAAGTCACCGGTGACACAGTTGCCGCACGAGCGGAAACCGGCGGCACGCTCACCGGCGGGTCCGTCGTCGGCGACGGCGTGGATCGGCCAGCGCAACCAGTCACGACGATCGCCGCGCCCGCACTGAACGCTCCAGTGATGAACTGGCGGCGGGAGTTCATCTCCAGGTTGTACCCCGATCAGACAAGAGCACGGTATGAATGCTGCGATGATCCGGCGAGGTCGCGCCGGGTCGGGCTTCCGGCGTCAGACGAGGGCAAGGAGATCGGCGACGGCGGTGATGCGTTCGAAGTCGGCGCCGGTGTGGTCGTCGTAGGGGTCGAGGAGAATCGGATGGAGGCCCGCCGCCGACGATGCGGCGATGTCCATCGTGACCGAGTCGCCGATGTAGGCAATGCGCGAACGATCGAACTCGCAGAAGTGCGTGAGCGCGTGGTCGAAGATCGCCGGGTCGGGCTTGGCGACACCGACGACGTGGCTGTCGACGATGCAACGCATCTCGACGTGCTCGCCCGGACCGAGCTGCGCGATGTGGCGGCGCAACATCGCTTCGATCTGCCCGCTTGCATTCGACACCACGCCCATCGGGATGCCGGCAGCCGCGAGATCGTCGAGAGCGCGCCGCGTCTCGGGGATCACCCAGCGCCACAGGGGGGCGTGGCGGGTCACATCGAGCAACGCCGCCGCCTCGGCCACGTCGAACACGGGCACTCCGACGCTTCGCACGTAGGCGAAGTTGTAGCTGTCCCAACTCGTCTCGCCGTCGCCTGCGTCGGACTTCGCCTTCATCCCGGCGTAGTGCGCCCGACGATGGGAGTCGACCGAACCATCCCCACCGAAGTACGCGAGCAGCGGACCGAGCACGAGCGGATCGGGCAACACCAAGACTCCGCCCGCGTCGAAGAGAACGGCGTCGAATCGCGCCACCCGCTCAGCCGAGCTTGTCGTGGAGGAAGGCGACGGCCTGCGGCCAGATCTCGTCGTACTTGTCGGTGTTCTGGGTGCCGAGCGCATTGTGCGGCGCCATGAACGCATGGCCCGTACCGAGGTGGACCGTGATCGAGGCGTCCTTGCCGAGCGCCTTCAGTTCCTCCTCCAGATGCATCGCCGCCGAGGGCGGGAAGAAGTCGTCGTGTTCGGCCATGTGGCCCTGGATCGCCGCTTCGATCTTCGAGTAGTCAGGCTGGTCGTCACCCTGCGGAAAGCCGTAGAACGGCACGGCCGCCTTGACCTTGTCGGGGCGCAGCGCTGCCAGAACGAACGTCAGCATGCCGCCCATGCAGAACCCCATCACGCCGATGCCGTCGCCGATGGTTGCGTTGTGATCCGCGAGATAGTCGACGGCACCGCTCATGTCGCGTCCCGCCCGCTCGGGCGGAAGCTGCCCCATGAGTTCCCCCGCCCGATCCATCTCGGTGTGGCCCGGCCAACTCACCGTGGTACAGGTCGGGTGCGAGAGCGACGAAGCCCGCCTCGGCGAGCCGATCGGCCATCTCCTTGATCCCCGAATCGAGGCCCCACCACTCCTGCACCACGATGATGCCGGGGCCGGAACCGCGCTCGGGGAGCGCCAGGTATCCCGACGCATCGTTGCCGTTGCTCGCGAAACTCACCATCTCTGCCATGACTCAAACGTAGACCGATTTCACGGATTGCCATACGATCGCAACCGTGACCCAGCTCGACTCCCCACCCTCGGCACTGCTCGGCGACGCCTACGCCAACGACCGCGCCCGCGTGTTCCACTCCTGGTCGGCCCAGGGCGCCCTCGATCCCACCGTGATCACGGGCGCGCTCGGCTCGAAGTTCTGGAACGAAGTGGGCACCACCTGGATCGACTTCACGAGCATGTTGGTGAACATGAACCTCGGGCACCAGCACCCCAAGATGATCCAGGCCATCAAGGACCAGGCCGACGTGCTGTGCATGGTGGCGCCGCCGTTCGCGAACGATCAGCGCAGCGAGGCCGCCCGCCTCATCGTCGAGAAGGCCAACCGCGATGGTGCAGGTGGACACTTCGAAAAAGTGTTCTTCACCAACGCCGGTGCCGAGGGCGTCGAGAACGCCGTACGCCTCGCCAAGGGCTACACGGGCAGGATGAAGGTGCTGTCGGCGTACCGCAGCTACCACGGCGGGACGGCTCTGACCGTCGGACTCACCGGAGAGCCCCGCCGGTTGGAGAACGAGCCGTCGGTACCGGGGCTCGTGAAGTTCTGGGGTCCGTATCCATACCGATCGGCCTTCCATTCCGAGTCGCCAGAGCAGGAGACCGAGCGGGCGCTGGATCACCTTCGCCAAACGATCCTGATGGAGGGCGCCGACAAGGTCGCGGCGATTGTCCTCGAGTCCGTCGTCGGCACCAACGGGATCCTCCTGCCGCCGCCGGGCTACCTCGAGGGCCTGCGGGCACTGTGCGACGAATTCGGCATCGTCTGGATCGCCGACGAGGTCATGGCGGGGTTCGGCCGCACCGGCCAGTGGTTCGCCTGGCAGAACTGGGACGCCCAGCCCGACCTGATCGCGTTCGCCAAGGGCGTCAACTCCGGTTACATCCCGCTCGGCGGCGTGGTGATCTCCTCCGCGATCGCGCACGCCTACGACACCCGGATGTTCCCGGGCGGACTCACCTACTCGGGCCACCCGCTGGCGTGCGCGACAGCGGTGGCCAGCATCGGCATCTTCGAGGACGAGGGCGTACTCGCCCATGCTCGCCATCTCGGTGACGACATCATCGGCCCGACATTGCGCGACATCGCCGAGCGGCATGTGTCGGTCGGCGAGGTCCGCGGGCTCGGCGTGTTCTGGGCCGTCGAACTCGTCGCCGATCCTGTCAGTCGCGAACCCGCGTCACCGGCAACGGTGGCCGCCGTCGTCGCCGAGTGCAAGCGCAACGGGATGTGGCCGCTTGCGGCGGCCAACCGCATCCATGTCGTTCCGCCGTGCAACACCCCAGACGACCTCACCCGCGACGGCCTCGCGATCCTCGACGCCGCCCTCGCCTCCACCGCCGCCAACGCGTGAACAAATGGTGCGATCAGCACACCGTTTGTTCACGCGATCGGAGTTGAGGTGGGAGCCCTCGAACAACACCTGAACTCGTGGGTGGGTCGATGGCCACCGCCGTCCGCCGGCGTTCACGTGGTGGGCGATCCCGCGCGCCTCGAGCCCACGTGGGACGGTGAGGTGCGCCCCCTTCAGGGCGTCGGCGACGGTCGGGGAACGGTGATTGCCGTCGCACCTGAGGCCGTCGACGCGGTCATGACCGCGCTCGCTGCGGGCCTCGACCGCCCCGGCCTCGGTGACGAACTGGGCGCGATCCTCGGCGTTGGCCCGGCCGCATTCGGTGCAGGCGTGTTTCGCACCACCGATGTCGTCGACCCGACCATTGTCGACCTCGGCGAGTGGTTCGATCACCAGACCGACGATCTCCCGGGTTGGCTCACCCCGTTCAACGGCCCCCGCCTGGTCGCGTTCGACTCCGAGGGCCGACCGATCGCAGGAGTCGGGATCAAGGTCCATGACCGCTGGGGGCGCGAGATCGCCGTCGTCACCGACGAGGCGGCGCAAGGGCGCGGGCTGGCCAGGCGGCTGGTGGCAACCGCAGCCCGCCGCATCCTCGATGAGGGCGCGGTCCCCACGTACCTCCACGATCCACGCAACCTGGCCAGCGCTCACGTGGCCGACTCGGTCGGCTTCATCGACCGCGGATGGACCGTGTACGGCCTCTGGGCTCGCCCCCAACCCCAATCGCCCAACGCGTGAACAAATGGTGCGATCAGCGCACCATTTGTTCACGCGATCATGAGGGCAGCGGTTACTCGCCGCCCTCCTCGAGCGTGACCTCGATGGGTTCGAAGCCGTCACCGAACAGGTCGAGGTCCTGATTGGTGAGCAACGCCCACGCGGCCTCGACGATCTCGTTGGTGTACGCCCCGTCCGTGGGCGGTGCCGTCAACACGGTTGCCCCTTCGAGGTTCGGCGTGTTCTGGCTGATCTCCACGGTGCGGTCCCACGCGGCGGCGTCGATGTAGCCGATGCCGTCGGGCGACGGCCAGATGAGCTTGTTGACCTCGTTCATCTGCCACAACTGATGGCTGTTGCCGAGCGTCGAGCCGGCGGCGACCACGATGTCGCGGCACTCCTCGGCGTTGTCGCGGCAGTACATCCAACCCTGCATCGACGCCGCGACGAATCGAGTCGCCTGGTCCTTGTACTCGGCGTCATCGGCGAGACGAGCCGCATCGGCCCAGATCGCGTCCTGCAGCATGCCGACACCGATCTCCTCGTAGCTGATGACGTTGAAGTCCTCCGGCGTGTAGAGCTCGCCGGTGTCGGGGTTGACGCTCTCCAACACCTGGGCGTACTCGTTGTACGTCATTGCCTCGGCCGCATCGATCGAGCCGTCGAGCAGCGCGACCATGTCGAACTGCTGTTGCGCCAGTGTCACGTCGGTGGCCGGGTCGAGGCCGGCCTCGCCGATCGCCGCGAACACCTCGTACTCGTTGCCGAAGCCCCAGTTGCCGATGGTCTTGCCTGCGAAGTCTTCTGGACTGGTGATCCCGGCATCGGCCAGACTGACCTGCAGGGTGCCCGATCGCTGGTAGATCTGAGCAATGTTAGTGATGTCCGCACCGGCCTCGCGGCTGGCGAGCGCCTTGGGAACCCACGCCAGTGCAAAGTCGACGTCGCCGTTCGCCAGCTGTGTCTGCGGAACGATCTCGACGCCGCCCTCGACAATGGTCACGTCGAGGCACATGTCTTCGTAGAAGCCCTTGTCCTTCGCGGCGAAGTAGCCTGCGAACTGGGCCTGCGTGAACCACTGCAGCTGAAGGCTGACCGGCTCTGGCGTCTCACAGTCGGCCGACGCGTCGCCGCCACCACCATCGGTTCCGGCAGTGGCCTCTGCGTCGGTTCCAGCAGTGGTTTCGGCGGTGGTTCCAGCCGGTTCGCTGGACGAGTCGTCGTCACTGCCGCAGGCGGCTCCGACGAGGGCGAGGACGACGATGCCGACCGTCGCCAATCTGGCAGGTTGCTTGTTCATGCTGTTGCTCCCCCGGGGTCGAGACCCCGTGCTTGTTGTTGATTGGATCGTTGAGAACTGGTGGGGCGATGCATCGGTGACGCCAGCCGTTCGAGCAGGACGGCGGCCAGGTAGAACGCGAGCCCCAACGCGCACGCTCCGACGACGTAGCCCCACGACGCGGCGGTCTTCGAGATCGCCGCGTTCGCGGTGATGCCGTAGCCGAGGCCGTTCTGGCTGCCGCCGAAGTATTCCGACACGAACGCAGTGATCACTGCCACCGGCGCGGCGATCTTCAATGCCGTGAAGAGATACGACATCGCATTGGGGATCCTCGCCTTTCGCAGGATCTCCGACGGAGTCGCGGCATACGACCGCAGAAGTTCCATGTGGGTTGCGTCGACTTGGC
Organism: Ilumatobacteraceae bacterium; assembly: GCA_041747915.1. Classification (GTDB taxonomy): domain Bacteria; phylum Actinomycetota; class Acidimicrobiia; order Acidimicrobiales; family Ilumatobacteraceae; genus Sva-07. The sequence continues at coordinate 1,815 of JBGTEH010000390.1, read as the reverse complement.
GGAGGCCCTTGGCGACGTTCAACAACACGATGAACGACACGATCAGGGTCACCATCAGCCGACGAGGCACTTCGGTGGTGCTCGCGAACATGTTGTTGAACACCGGCACGAGCACGATGATCGGGATCGCGTTCAGGGCCACCGCCAGCGGTGTGACGAGTTCGTTGACGACGTTGAAGCGCATCAACACGAAGCTGAGTGCGACGCCGCTGATCACCCCGACGACCAGGCCGACCATTGCATTGGCACCGGTGACGACCATCGCATCGTAGACCTTGTTCCAGTTGTCGCCGAGCGTCGACCAGATCGACGACGGGGCTGGAAGCAGGAAGGGTTGGATGTCGAACGCCCGCACGATGATCTCCCACGTGCCGACGAACAGCACACCCACGATGAGCGGCGGAAGCAGGAACCTCCAGATCGTTCGCAGCACCGTCATCGGTCCTCCAGACCCCGCGGCCCGCTCGTGCCGGTGTTCGACCCGCGAAGCGCCTCGCGCACCTCGGTGATCGTCTTGTAGAAAAGGTCGTCTTCGCGTGTGTCCTCGTCGCGGTCCGCCCCGAGATCGACGTCGATGACGTCGGTGATCCGGCCCGGTCGAGGTGACATCACGACGACCCGATTCGAGAGGTAGACGGCTTCGGGAATCGAGTGGGTGACGAACACGACCGTGGTCTGCGCGGCGGCGCAGATCCGCAGGAGTTCGGCCTGCATGTGCTCGCGCGTCATCTCGTCGAGCGCTCCGAATGGTTCGTCCATCAGCAGCAACGGAGGGTGTGATGCAAGCGCACGGGCGATGGCGACGCGTTGCTGCATCCCGCCCGAGAGCTGCCACGGAAGGTGAGCGCCGAATTCGGTCAACTGGACGAGTTCCAACATCTCGTCGGCGCGGGCGCGACGCCTCGACTTGTCCCACCCCTTGAGTTCCAGCGGCAACTCGATGTTCTTGCGCACGGTGCGCCACTCGAACAGGCCCGACTGCTGGAACGCCATCCCGTAGTCCTGGTCGAGCCGAGCCTGCGTCGCCGACTTTCCGTTGACGAGCACTGTCCCGGCCGTCGGCTCGATCAGGTTCGCAATCAGGCGCAGGAGGGTCGACTTGCCACATCCCGACGGACCGATCAGCGACACGAAGTCGCCACGATGGATCGACACCCCGATGTCGACGAGCGCGTCGACCTGATTCGCACGCCCCGCGTTGAACGCCATCGACACACCATCGACGACGACCGCTGCCGATGCCGACAGTGTGTCGACGTTGCTCACGCCCCCGCCTCTCGTGGCCGGTTGCGCATGGCGACCGCTTCGATCGTCACGACGAGGCCGAACATCAGCAAGCCGATCGTCGCCGCAGCGAAGACCGCCGTGTACAGCTGCGCCGGATCGCTGGTGGCCTTCTGGCCGTAGGTCAGCGCCGCGAAGCCGATGCCGCGCACACCCGTGGAGATCTCCGACACGATCACACCGATCACGGCGGCGGTGGCCGCCAACTTCATCCCCGGAACCATCGTCGGTACCGCTGCCGGAAGGCGAAGCTTGAACAGCGTGCGCCACCAACCAGCGGCGTAGCTGTCCATCAGCTCGAGCGAGGCGGCGGGTGCATTCCCCAGCCCCTTGAGCGTCGAGACGGCGATCGGGAAGAAGGCCAGGAATGCTCCGAGCGAAGCGACCCAGGTCCATCTGGGGAGGTCCCAGTTGCCGCCGATCGCCGCCACCTGCGGGGCCAGCGCGATCAGTGGAACGGTTTGCGAGGCGATCACGTAGGGCAAGAGACCCCGCTCCAGGACTTTGAATCTCGCCATCACGATCGCCAGG
>JBGTEH010000389.1:0-5717 GCA_041747915.1 Ilumatobacteraceae bacterium | reverse complement strand
CCGCCACGTCGCCGATGAGGTCGACCGTGTCGAACCGTTCGATCATCAGCGCCAGCGCCAGTTGCCCCTCGCGTCGAGCGAGCGCCGCACCGATGCAGTGGTGGACGCCCCACCCGAACGCCAGATGCGCCTTCGAGCCGGGACCGAAGCGGTCGAGCCGGATCGTGTCGGGTTCGTCCCAGACCTCGGGATCACGGTTGGCCGAGGCGAACAACGCCTGCAGTCGAGATCCGGCCGGCAGCTCGGTGCCGCGCACCGCGGCAGGCTCGGGATTCACCCGGAACAATCCCTGGACGGGCGAGTCGAAACGCAGGAACTCCTCCACTGCTGATTCGATCAGTTCGGGATGCAGACGGAGTTCGGCGATCAGCTCCGGCTGTCGGATCAGCCGATAGAGCATCAGCGAGATCAGGCTCGCCGTCGTTTCGTGTCCGGCGACCAACAGCTGTTGGCTGAGCTGACGAACTTCCCGATGGCTCAGGTCACCCTCGGTCTCGGCCAGCGTCATCACCGACAACACGTCGTCGGGAAGAGCCGCACCGCTCTCGTGCAGCGAACGGCGATCGTCGACGAGTTCGTCGACCAGGGCGAAGATCTCCCGGTTGGCCTCCTCCGCCAGCGAATGGTCGGCGCCGCCCAGGCTGTTCACGATCGCGTCGGACCAACGCCCGAAGTCGTCGCGCCGATCCCGGGGTACGCCGAGCAACGCAGCGATCACCACGGCGGGGAACGGAAAGGCGAAGAGCGACACGAAGTCGCCCTCCCCGTCGCGATCGAACGCGCGGCTCCACAGTTCGTCGGCGATCTCGTCGACCTCGTCGTCGAGTCGGGCGATCGACGCCGGGCGGAACGTGTCCTGCAGCACACGTCGGTGGCGGCGGTGATCCGGATCGTCGGTCGTCCCCAGCACTCCCCCGGGTGACGGGTTCACCCCGACGCCCGTGCCATTGCGCCATTCGCCGGGGCGCATGATCACGTCGAACACGTCGGCGTGGCGACTCACCACATGGAACGGCGGATCGTGCGACTCCTCGACGTGCAACGGACACTGCTCGCGCAGCACCCGGTGGCCGAGCGACGGTTCGACGTCGTTGGCATGAGCGAGATGCGAATATCCCTCGGCAGACATCACGACGTCACTGGCCACGGCGCACCGTTCAGTACGGCATCGTCCCGCCGTCGACGGGGAACATGCAGCCGGTGATGTTCTTGGCTGCGTCCGACGCGAGAAGAACGGCAACCGCCGCGACTTCTTCGACCGTGTTCGGCCGCTTGATCGCCGACTCGGAGCTGAACATCTGGATCAGGGCGTCGTAGCCCTCGAGGCCCATCGCCACGGCCGAGTCCGGCCCCGTCGACCGCACGATGTCGGTCTCGATGAGGCCCGGAAGGATCGCGTTGACCGTGACGCCGAGCGTGCCGGTCTCGTGGGCGGCGGCCTTCACCAGCCCGTTGACAGCGTGCTTCGTCGCCGCATAGCCGGGAATACCCGGCTTGCCGAGCTTGCCCTCGACCGACGACGTCACGATCACGCGTCCGTACCCGCGCGGGATCATGTGCTGCAGCGCCCGGCGCATTCCCCAAAAGACGTGATTGAGGTTCCAGTCGACCTCGAGTTGCCACTCTTCGTCGGACATCTGGGCAACGGGAGCGGTCTGGTTGACCCCGCCAGAGTTCAAGCAGCAGATGTCGAGTTGGCCGTAGCGTTCGATCGTGAAGTCGATCAGGCCTTCCACCGCGGACTGCTTGGAGGCATCACCGGCGAAGAACGCGGCGTTGTGGCCCGCGCCCATCTCGTCGAGACATGCCTGACCCTTCTCCTCGTCGCGACCGTTGACGACGACCTTGCCGCCCTCGGCGAGGAAGGCATCGGCCATCGCCCGTCCGATGCTGCGAGTGCCGCCTGTGATGCAAGCGACCTTTCCGTCGAGCTTTCCCATGATGGTTCCTTTCGAGTTCCTTGACCGGCCCGGCTCAGTACGGAGCCGTGCCGCCATCGATCGAGATGAGCGACCCGGTGATGCCTCCACCGGCTTCCGACGCCAACAGCGTCGCCACCGCCGACACGTCCTCGACCTCATTGAGCCGCTTGATCGCCGACTCCTGGGCGAACATGTCGAGCAGACCCTGATAGTCCATGCCCATCGACTCGGCCGCCGCTGGACCTTCGGCCATCATGATGTCGGTCTCGATGGCGCCGGGACACAGTGCGTTGACGGTGATGCCGAGAGTGCCAACCTCGTGCGCTGCCGACTTGGTGAGCCCATTGATCGCGTGCTTCGCGACCACGTAGATCGAGATGCCCGGCTTGCCGACCTTGCCCTCGAGAGAACTGACGCTCATCACGCGTCCGTACTGCTGCGGGATCATGTAATGGAATGCCCGGCGCATCGTCCAAAACGTGTGCCAGAAGTTCCACACCAGCGAGTCCTGCATCGCCTCGTCGGTCAGCTCCGCGATCGGGGCGTGACCCGACGCTCCGCCGGCGTTCGCAACGAGAATGTCGATGCGGCCGAAGTGGTCGACCGTGCCGTCGATGATTGCCTCACACGACTCACGCAGTTTGACGTCGGCTGCGATGAAGTGGACACGGTCGCCGGCATCGAGTTCGGCGAGCGTTCGCTCGGCCTTGCTCGGATCGCGACCATTGACCACCACGCTCGCGCCCTCGTCGAGAAAGCCCTTCGCAATACCGAGGCCGATGCCTCGCGTCCCGCCCGTGATGCAGGCAACTCGCCCGTCGAGTACTCCCATGAGGTCCCCCTTGTCGTCTCGGCTGGGACGGTACATCGTCGTGTCGTCGCCTCGGGAATCGAAGCAACACCGACGCGATGTCAGGCGTCGATGACCGTCACGAGTTCGCCGCGTAGCACCATCTTGATCGAGGAGATCGCCCGCTCGTGGCGATCCGGATCGTCGGACACTCCGTCGGTGAGGCCGACGAGAATCGTGGTGACGAACTCCACCATGTGGTCGCGGTTCTCGCATCGGATCTCGCCCGCTTCGACACCCGAATCGACGAGTCCTGCAAAGAACACGTTGCGGCGGTGTGCTGGGCGCTCCAGTGCTGCGGCGATCTCGGGGTGGCGCCGCATGTCCGCTCGAACGACCCCGACGAACGCGGCGAGCGTCGGATCCTGCACGTTCAGTCGGTGTGCCGTGTCGAGCACCGCCTCGAACTTGGCGAGGAAACCCTCGGCGCCGTCCGCGGCCTCGTTGAACTGGCCGTACACGCGCTTCTGGATGTCGTCATGGACGGCGAGGTACAGATCGAGTTTCGACCCGAAGTAGTGGTAGAGCGCCCCTGCCGTGATGCCGACGCCGCTGGCGAGTTCGCGATTCGTCGATGCGTCGTAGCCACCACTGGCGAACGCCGCTCGGGCAGTGGCGATGATGCGCTCGCGGGTCTCGGTCGAGTCGGTGGCGGGAGGTCGCCCGAGCCGCTTCGTTCGCGTGCGCTCGCTCCCTGCCATCGAGTCAGCTTCGCATGGGGGCTGCCGCGACCTCGGGTCAGGGCGCCTCGTCGGTGCGCGGCCGGTACACGTGCGACCGTTGCGTGCGACCGCCGGCCACAAGGATCAGCTGGCCGGTCACCCACGATGCCGCGTCCGACACGAGATACAGGACGGCACCGGCGATGTCGTCGGGCACGCCCATGCGACCAAGAGGAATCGTCGAGGCGATCGCGTCGAGTTGGCCAGCGGTGTTGAGCACTTCCTCGAACGCCTCGGTGGCCACCGGACCTGGAGCGACGGTGTTGACGCGGATGTCGGGCGCCAGTTCCAACGCCAGCGTCTCACTCAGATTGTTCATGCCTGCCTTCGCCGCGGCGTACGGCCCGGTGAAGGGTGACCCGCGCATGCCGGCGCCCGAACTGATGTTGACGATCGAGCTGCCCGATTTCATACGCTTGGCGGCGGCCTTGCAGCCCTGGAATGCCGAGGTCAGGTTGAGTTCGAGTTGCGCACGGAAGATCTCATCGGGCGTGTCGAGCAGTGAGCGGGTGGTCTTCTCGTCGGATCCACCGACGTTGTTCACCCAGATGTCGATGCGCCCGAACTCGGCCATGGTCTGGTCGGCGAGCGACTCGGACAGGTCGCGTATGTCTCCCGCGACGATGAGCGCTCGCCGACCGCGCTGCTCGATGCCTTCCGCCGTCGCATCGAGGTCGGCCATACGTCGCGCGTTGACGACGACGTCGCAACCGGCGTCAGCGAGCCCCCAGGCGATCGCCCGTCCGATCCCCTGACCCGACCCGGTGACGACGGCGACGCGTCCGGTGAGGTCGAATCGGTCGATCAGGGTCATGGGTTCTCCTTCTGGCGGGGACGGAACTGTCCGGTGTTGGCGGTGACCCCGCCGTCGACCGGGACGATCGCGCCGGTGATGAACGATGCCGCGGGCGAGACCAGGAATGCGATGACCGCGGCAATCTCCTCCGGGCGGCCCCAGCGCTGCAGCGGGATCGTTCGCCGCAACTCCTCGTGGACCTCCGGCATCGACTTCAAGCGTGAGGTCATCGCCGTCTCGGTCGGCCCGGGACACACGGCGTTCACCGTGATCGCGTCGGCGCCGAGGTCGACCGCCGCCGCCCTCACCAGGTTGACGACCGCCCCTTTGGCGGTGTTGTACGCCCAGAGGTTCGGGTCGGCGCCGATTCCCGACGTGGACGCCGTCACCACGATCCGACCTCCACCGGCGCTACGGAGCACGGGAACCACTGCCCGCAGGCCGAGCACGACGGCGCGGACGTTGACATCGATGGCGCGATCGAACTCCTCGATCGGCAGCTCGACGAGGTCGCCGCTCATGGACACACCAGCGTTGAACACGGCCGCGTCGAGTCGCCCGAAGCGATCGACGGCGAGGGCGGCCGCCTCGGCGTTGGTGGCTGCGAACGTCACGTCCCCCACGAGTGGTGCGACGGTCTCGCCGAGGCCGCAGTCCTCGATCCAAGAAAGAACGTCGGCGTCGCGGTCGACTGCGACGACCGACATGCCGTCGCTCACCAGTTGCTCGGTGGCCGCACGTCCGATGCCCGACGCGGCGCCGGTGACGATCGCAACTCGTGCGCTCATGGGTTCATGTAGTCCTTGTAATAGGTGAGGCGTCCGTTGCTCACCCGGTACACCCCGACTCCCTGGCGCACACCCTTGGGAGTCGTCGCCTCCCACTGCGCCCACGCGGTCTCGTCGTCGCCGGCCAACTCCACCAGGCGGAAGCTCGCGCCTGCTTTGGCCATCTCGGTGTTCATCATCGAGAAGAAGCCCGCAATCGCCTCGCCACCGACGAAGGTTCCGTACACCGGATCGACCACCTCGGCGTCGTCGGCGAACAGCACTGCGAGTGCCGCATAGTCGCCCTCGTCCTGGATCTCCCAGAACCGCTTGATCGTGTCGTATGCATCGCCGGACATCGCCGCACCGTACGCGCGCTGATGTGCGATCGACGACGCGGACCGAGGGTCGACCAGCGACGTCCGACTGGTGAGAGTGAATAAGCGTTCAATTAGGTTTCGGCGCGGAACAGCAACGACCACAGGAGACACCATGGACCTCGGACTCAACGGCAAGAAGGCACTCGTGACGGGCGCGACGAAGGGACTCGGGCGTGCGATCGCCGAGACTCTGCTCGCCGAAGGGGCATCGGTGGCGATCTGCGCGCGCACCGCCGAGGGCGTCGACGCCGCCGTGGCGGAGATGTCGTCGCTCGGAACC
>JBGTEH010000388.1:0-5014 GCA_041747915.1 Ilumatobacteraceae bacterium | reverse complement strand
CTCGCGCACGAGTGCGTCGTCGGCGCGCGATGCCAGCTCGATGAGTGTCTCGACGACGGAATCGCGGTTCGACTCGTGTTCGCCGCACGCCCATGCCGCCACCTCGACCACTCGTGGGTCGTGGTCGCCGAGGGCCGCCACGAGATCGACATCGGGGTGCCGAGCAGCGACCTCGCACGCTCGTCGACGCACGATCACCTCGGCGTCGGCGAGAGCGATGACCAGATCGTCGTCGGTGAGTTGGCCGAGGCGTTCGAGAGCGTCGAGGGCGGCCGCCCGCACCGATGCCTCGTGCGCAGTCATCGCGGCGCGGGCCAGATCGACATCGCCTGTGTGACCGGCGATGGCCACCGCGCGACGATCTGGGTCGGTCACTTCTTCAGCAGATCGGTCAACGTGATCACGAGGTAGCCGGTGCCGAACGCGATGACCACTGCGGCCAGAGCGCCGATGACGATTGCGATCGCCGATCCCGCAACCGCGGCCATGAGGCGTCTCGGTACGCTCGGGCGCTTGTAGAGCGAGGTGGTGGTCTCACCGATCGGAATCGGTTCCCATCGGCGCCGCACGAGAGGGTCCCCGCGTGGAGTTCGGGGTGTGGCTCTGGCATTCTTGCGCCACCCGGCGAGGACGAGCGCCACCATGGCGAGTCCGGCCATCCAAGCAGCCGAAGTAGTGAGATCCGTGACCGACACGACAACCGACATCGTAGTGATTCCGCCCCGCAATCGATGGTGGGGGTGGGCGCTGGCCGTGATCGGGCTGGTCCTTCTCGCAACGATTGGCGTGGCGTCGCTGGTGCCGTCGGCCCTGGTGTCCGACAAGGAGAACAGCCGAACGGGTGAACTCGAAGCGACGCCGTACGCACTCACGCCCGCATCGGCCGACCCCGTGAACGATCGGATCGTGTTCGGCGATCTCCCCGACGGCGTCGACCGGTTCACGCCCGATCACGACTTCGTGTTCGTGACCGTCACCGCCCCCAATCAGTCGGCGTTGTCGTGGTTCGCGGGCCGCAACGATCCGGCGGTCGACTTCCTGACCGAAGAGGACAAGTTCGGCGCCCGAACACCGAGCCAGCGGCGCGAGTTCAACCTGCAGATGATGCGTACCGCCGAGCAAGAGGCCCAGTTCGTCGCCTTGGACCGGCTGGGCTTCGACGTCGAAATCACCCCCGGCGACGTGATCGTGCAGGACGTGCTCTGCAAGGTGCCGTCCGACGACGGCACAGAGTGCGTCGAGTGGTTCCCCTCCGATGAGCAGATCGACCCCGCCGATCGGATCATCGAAGCCGACGGGGTGACCCTGGAATCGGTCAACGACCTCAGCGCCGTGCTGGCGGCCAAGAAGCCCGGCGACGAGGTCGAGTTGCTGATCGACCGACCCGGTGAGGGCGAACAGACGGTCACCGTCGTGTTGTCGGCATCGCCGGAGGAGCCCGATCGAACGATCATCGGGTTCGTGCCGTTCGACACGCAGGCGATCGATCTGCCGTTCGAGGTCGACATCGACACCGGCGAGATCGGCGGTCCCTCGGCCGGCCTGGCCTTCACGCTTGCCCTGATCGACGAACTGTCTCCGGGTGCCCTGACGGCCGGCCAGAACGTGGCCGTGACGGGCACGATCGACCTCGAGGGCAACGTCGGAGCCATCGGCGGGCTGGCCCAGAAGGTGTCGACGGTGCATCAGAACGGCGTGCGGGTGTTTCTCGTGCCGGCATCGCAGAGCGAACTCGACAGCACCGAGGGGCGCCAGCGCCTCGACGATGCGGGACGCGGCGAGGTGGAGATCATTCCGGTTGCAACGCTCGACGAGGCGCTCGCTGCACTCGAGCGCCTCGGCGGCGACCCCCTCGTCGCCGTGTCGTGAGGGTGAATTGAGAGGGGTGCTCGCCGTCATTCGCGCGATGAGCGCTCGGATTGCCACCATCTGAGGCCGCACACTGCGTAGCGTTGTCGCATGGCCATGTCCTTCACTCGACCCGACCCGTCGTCGCCGGCGTCGGTCGCCGACGCGGGTTTCAGTACCAGCCGCCGCGGGTTCGATCAGGCCGAGGTCCGCGACTTCTTGCGGATGATCGCGGCGGAGCTCGGCCGTCTGCAGGAACGCGAGCGCTTCTTGGAGCGTGAACTGCGCACGGCGCAGACCAATCCCGACCTGAACTCGGCGCAGTTCGATGACGCCGCGCTGACTCGCCTGCTCGGCGAGGAGACTGCGCGGGTGCTGACGACGGCGCGCGAGAGTGCCGCCGAGATTCGCCACAAGGCCGAGCAGGCCGCATCGCAGTTGCTCAGCGAGGCGTCCGAAGAATCTGGCCGGATGCGCGAAGAAGCCGAGATCGAGGCCTCGCGCCGACGAGCCGACGCAGCGTCGGACGCCGAGGCCGAGGTGTCGATGGCCAAACAGCAGGGTCGCGAGATGGTCAACGAAGCGCGTGCGTATCGCGAGCGCGTACTCAGCGAGCTGGCGCGACGACGCGAACTCGCCCGCGAACAGATCGAACAGCTCCTGCTCGGACGTGATCGCCTGATGCAGTCGTTCGAGCGGGCACGGATCGTGGCGATCGATGTGGTCGCCGAACTCCAGCCGCTCAACGAGCCTGACGAGTACGTCAACCTGGCGCCCACGACGGGTCCCGTGCCGGTGATGGTGCCGAATCCGGCGCGACCGGTTGTCTCGAGCACGGCGCGCGATCTGTCTGCCGACGAGGTAGACGCCGCGGTGGACGTCGAGGTCGTTGCCGACGTCGACGTGGACGTCGTGGAATCCGACGCCGGCGCCGACGCGACGACGGGTGATCGCGAGGAAGTCGCAGGCACGGAGACAGATGACTCGGTCGACGAGCACGGGGCCGAGATCGATGCCGACAAGCGTGTCGACGACGGGGTGACATTGGTGGCCGTCGAAGAGGCGGCTGCGGATGAGGTCGAGGCAACGGAGACACACGCGGACGACGACGTGGTGGTCGATCTGTTCGCCCGCCTGCGCGCCGAGGCCGTGACGATCGAGCCGGACGATGATGCGGACATCGATGACGAGCCAGCCGACGCGACAACCGACGAGGCAGCCGTACCTGCCGCCGTGGACGACACCGTCGTCGAGCCTGCGTCCTCGGACGACCACGCCGCCGAACCGTCCGACGCCCAAACGCAAGCGTCCGACGACACCGCCGAGGAAATCGTCGAGCCGACACCGTTCGAACAGCGCGACGCCGACCTCACGCCGATCATCGTCGGCGCCGCTCGCAAACTCAAGCGTGTGCTCGCCGATGAACAGAACGAGGTGCTCGAAGCGCTGAGGCGCAAGGAACCCGTGCGCTCACTCGAGTCCCTCCTGCCGTCATCAGCCGACCACAGCGCGCGCTATGCATCGGCAATCGCCGACGATGTGATCGCGGCGGCACAGGCCGGTGCTCGGTTGGTTGCACCGGCCGGTTCGGGCCCTTTGCGCAAGGGTGAGACGACTGCGGCCGCGAAGGCTGCCGACGAGGTTCTCGGCGAGTGGCTGATCGTGCCCTTGCGCGAGCGACTCGAACGGTGCGTACTCGACGGTGACGGTGACAACATCGGCATCGGCAAACGCGTGCGCGCTGTGTATCGAGAGTGCAAGACGCAGCACATCGACGAGAATCTCGACGACGTGATCTACACCGCCCACGGCCGAGGCGTGCTGTCCGCCATCGGAACGGGCACCTCGGTCGAGTGGGCGTGCGATGCCGCCGTGGCGTGTTGCTCCGACTGCGACGACAATTCGCTGGCCGGAGCGATCGCCGCTGGTGAGGCGTTCCCGACGGGGCATTCGTATGCCCCGGCGCACATCGGCTGCCGATGCATCTTGCTCGCTGCCGGCCGTTAGGGTCAGGCGCCAATGCGGCGCAGATCTGAGGTTTCAGGCGATCGGACCCGGCGCCGTATCAGCGGCCGCGGGCTCGTCATCGTGCTCGGGGCGCTGTTCCTGTTCGTCCTGATCTTCGGTCGGGCGATCGCTCGGTTCTACGTCGACTACCTGTGGCACGAGTCCCTCGGACGCGAGGATGTCTTCTGGGGAGTGCTGCGGGCCAAGGTGGTCCTCTTCGCAATGTTCTTCGGCGTCTTCGCGGTGATCGCCGGCGTCAACCTGTGGATCGCCGATCGGGTGGCGCCGGTGTCGTTCCCGGCGAACGTGCATCCCTACGTCGAGCGTTTCCACGACGTCTTCGGTCACCGTCTGCGCATCGTGCGTTACGGCATAGCGCTTCTCTTCGCAACGCTGCTGGCGATTCCCGCTGTGGGCTTGTGGCAAGACTGGTTGTTGTTCCGCAATGCCCGCGAGTTCGGCATTGCCGACGCCCAGTTCGGTGCCGACGTCGGCTTCTACGTGTTCCAGCTCCCGTTCCTGTCGTTCGTTCTGAACTGGTTGTTCGCGTCGTTGATCATCGTGCTGCTGCTCACGGCCGCCGCTCACATCCTCAACGGCGGCGTCGTGTTCGTGTCGCCCGTGCCGGTCGTGCGTCAATCCACCAAGGCGCACCTTGCGGTGTTGCTCGCCGTGCTCGCCGTCGTGAAGGCGGGTGACTACTGGCTCGACCGATACGCCATCACCAACACCGAACGCGGCATCGTCCAAGGCGCGACCTATTCGGTCGTCAAGGCACAACTCCCCGCCATCCTGTTGTTGATCCTGATCGCGCTGCTGACGGCCGGCCTCTATCTCTCGGTGGTGCGCAGCGGTTCGTTCCGGTTGCCGCTCATCGCATCGGCGCTGTGGCTCGTGGTTGCTGTGGTGGGCGGTCTGATCTACCCGGCGGTGGTTCAGGCCCTCGTGGTCAATCCGAACCAGGAGGCCCGAGAGGCGCCCTACATCGAACGCAACGTCACCGCCACGCGCGACTCGTTGGGGATCACCGATGTCGACGTGCGTACGGTCGACTTCCAGCCGCTCACCGCCGAGGACGTCGCGGACAATCTCGCCCCGATCGAGAACGCCAGGCTCCTGAACCCAGCGCAGACGCAGAGTCGGTTCGTGGTGGATCGAG
>JBGTEH010000387.1:0-4324 GCA_041747915.1 Ilumatobacteraceae bacterium | reverse complement strand
TCGGTCACTCCGATCGTGTCGAGCGAGAGGGAGAACTCGATTCGAATCTCGGGCTGTGGCCGCCCGATTCACCTCACCCGAACTGCTGCGCAGACCCGGAGCGGACCGACCACGACGGTGCCTTGTGGTTCAGAAGAGGGTTCGGGTGAACAGCTCGCGGGCTGCGTCATCGAATCGCGGATGGGTCGGTTCGATTACGATCGTCGCGCTCGAAGGATGCAGGGTGCACGTCACCCAGTAGTTGTGGTTGGCTCTGGCGTGATACGTGACTGCCGCAACGCTCATCACAGCGCCGAACACAGCGAGGACAACGGCACCGGTCGCGCCGCCGATGGCAACGCACATGGCGCCCGCGGACAGCGCCGACAATGCCATCGCGTTGCGTGCTCGCCACATTCGCCAGACCCGAACGCTGACGGGCAACGCAACGGTGCAACGTTCGTGACCGGGCAGCCAACCGACGACCATCGCGAATCCCAGTACACCGAGTAGCCAGCGGGGACCACCCCACTGCGTTGCGGTCAGACGGACTGCTCGCTCCGTCTCGACTCCGGACAGCACACAAAGATCCGGGACGACCCCGGCGACCTGATCAGCGACTCGGAGGACCGACCGCGCCACGCTCACTCCCTTCGCGGTCGCCCGCAGGTGCGAACACGTCATCGATCACGTCGAAGCGACGTCCCTTCCAATTCTCGTCGAACAGCGCTGCACGACAGCCTTGTTCTTCGCGACGCCCATTGCGCCTTCGTTCATTCGTCAGCTTGATCCCATCTGTCATGGATGACAAGCACGAACCCCGCCACAGCGCTCGTGTGATCGGCAGCTGCGTTCCTCAGGTCGGATCGACGATCTCGGCGTCGTGGATGTCGGCGTCGTCCGGCGATGGGATCGAGGGGTCGGCTTCGAGGTAGATGCACTCGCCGGGACAGTGCTCGGCCGCGTCGATCGCGTCGTCCTCGTAGCGCTCCGGTACCGGCCGTGCTCGGCCTAGCTCGCTGACCACGCCCCTTCGTCGAAGATGTAGCCGAGGCCATCCTCGAGCACGACGAACAGATCCGGGCAGCGATCGACACACAGCCCGGCCCCGGTACAGCAGTCCTGATCGATCCATACCAGCATCCGTCACCCGATCGTCCCATCTCGGTGTCTTCGTTGATCGACGCGATCGGACGAAGCGGCCGTGGCGACGTCGAACCCGTGACTTGGGGCCGGCATGCTGCCGGTGCGGGCGATGATTCGGGTGGCGATGTCGGGGGTCGGGATGGCGTCGGCGCTCATGCCCTCGCGCCGATTCGCTTGGTGACCTCGGAGTGCAGTTCGGCGGGCTCGACGGTCTCGCCTGGGACGCCGAGAATGTGTTCGGCGACGTGGAATGGTTGTGAGAGGTACTGGTCGAGTTCGTCGGTCATTGCGAGGCGGGCCTGCTCCGCGAGCGTTGCCATCTGCGGTGTGGCGACAAGGCTCCACGACTCGGAGCTGATCGCTGGCCATCGATGGCGGGCGGCCCGTGCTGTGTCGAAGGCGATCGATGCGAGGAATGGCCGGGTGTTCGTTTGGGGCGGTTCGGTTGTGGCTTGGAGCGGTGCGACCACGATGGTCGTGCCTGGACGCTCTGCAAGGTCCATCAATCGCTGGTCGATCGTGAGAAGGTGGCCGGTCTCGCTGAACACCACGAGCAGGCCACCATCCGCGGCGGCGGCCATGCCGGCGTCGAGTGCGGCGGTCTGTTCTTGCTCTGGTGCGGCGGGCGCTGCCAAGGCCAGGAGGACGTGGTCGGCAATGCCACTCTCGGCTACGGCGTGGTGCAGATCGCCGAGGTCGAGCGGTGATGGCACGAAGCCGGTCCACACGACGCGCTGCCCGGTGTTCGCGGCTCGCCGCGAGAGCTCGTTGAGCAGCACGATGGCCCCCAATCCGTAACCGGGGGCCAGGTGAACAAGTCCTTGTTGCGGCAGCGGACACCACAGGTCGATCGTCTTGATGCCCGTCGCGGCCGAACACGGCCGGGTGTCGACGAAGGCCCGGTAGGTGGAGGGTTGACCGCCAGCGCGACGCAACAGCTCCACGAGGTCGTCGTAGCCGCGAACCGTTGCCACGTCGAGCGGGGTCAGGCCCGCGAACGCCGGTCGGTTGGGGTTGGCGCCGTGAGCGAGGAGGCGTTCGAGGGACTTCTTGTCGTGTTGTGCGGCCGCGACCCAGACGGGATTCTCGCCACCTTCACAGCTGCACGCGGCATCGGGATCTGCGTCGCGAGACAGCAGGAGCTCGACCATCACCGTGTCGCCACGTTCGACGGCACGCAGGAGCGGTGTGCCACCTCTCGTCGTCCACGGCAGCCGGTGCCGGCGGCCCTCCTCGCGGGTCCAGTCTTCGCGGACATCAACAAGATCGGGACGCGAGTCCAGCACTGCGGCAACCAGAGCGGCGTCGCCAGTACGCATCGCTGAGAACATGCGCACGACATCCGACGGGTCCGATCGTGTGTCGTCGGAGACGAAGAGTGGGTTGTCCATGGTCATCTCGATCCCGTGTTGACGGATGCGCCCACGCGCAGTGCGCATGCGCTTCTTGACCGTGCTCACCGGCAGATCGCACAGCTCTGCGATCTCTGCCAGACGCCGCCCCGCGAAGTAGTGCAAAGCCATCGGGAGGCGCTCAGCTGTTGGCAGAGTCTCGACCGCTCGCCGTAAGCGGCGGGCCTCGTCGGCTGCAACGACCTGGTCGTCAACGCCTGGCGTCGGCACATCCAACGTGGCCACCGCACGTTGCGGGCGTGCGGCACGTGCTGCCGATCGGGTGATTGCCATCAACCAGCCCGGCAAAGCGGCCGGGTCCCGCAGCGTTGGGATCTTCACATAGGCGGTGGCGAACACCTCCTGGGCGATGTCAGCGGCAAGGTGCCGATCGCCGCGCCAGCCATAAGCAGCTGCGAGGACCGTTGGAGTGAACTCTTCGACAATCGCAGCAAACGCGTTGGCATCACCATCGCAAGCTGCGACGACGATTTCACGTTTCATACCCAACAGAGTCGCGCACCGTCCGAACGGATACCCGCTTGTCGAGAACGCAGCGCCGGCGGCGCCTCCGGCCTACGTTGCAATCGACCTCGTCTCAACGCCTTCGGTAACGATCAGGGCGACAACCGACAGCGACCCGCGCCACACCGCCGGCGCGAGCGGTCAGTGCGGATCGGGAAACTGCAGTGCGCTGCTTGGGCCGTTCCCGAGTGGTCGTTGTCCTTGGGGAACGGTGATTCTGTGTGGCGAAGTGTGCGGCTCCGGCGTTGCTGTTCATGCTCGGCGGAGCTCATGGTCCGAGCCGATGCTCGTTGGATGGACCATGGTCCTGGGTGCACGGGTGATGGGTTGTCGCGTCAGTTTTGATGGCCACGCAGTGCGACCGTCTCGTTCAGATCGTGCTGTCGGCGCCGAAGGAACGACCGTTCCGATTCGTTGGTGCTGCACTCGATCGCTCGGTCCAGTGCGGTGGCTGCGTCGTCGAGACGGTCGAGTCGGGCCAAGACGTCGGCTCGGGCGGTGTGGAAGTACAGGTAGCCATTGACGTCGCCGGTGAGGTCGTCGGCCTTGAGAATCGCATCGAGTGCGGCGAGCGCAGCGGCGGGTCCGTGTACGCGGTCGACGGCGATGGCTCGGTTCAGTGCGACCAGCGCGCTGGCCTGGCGCTGCAGGAGCACGTCGTAGAGGCGCAGGACCGCGGGCCAGTCGGTGGCGTCGAAGGTGGGCGCTGTGGCGTGCAAGGCGGCGATTGCCGCTTGGAACTGAAAGGGTCCACCACGGTGGAACGAGTGTGCTCTCGCTAGTTCGGCGAGACCGCGAGCGATCATCGGTTGGTCCCACTGAGACCGGTCCTGGTCGGCGAGCAGGATCGGGCTGCCATGGCTGTCGAGACGGCTGGGTCGTCGGGCATCGGTCAGCAACAGCAGCGCATGGAGTCCTGCGACTTCCGGATCGGTCGGGACGAGCTTGCTCAGAAGTTCCGCGAGCCAGATCGCCTCCTCGCAGAGATCTCCTCGGATGAGCGCCGTGTCCGTTGCGCTGGCGTGGCCCTCGGTGAAGATCGACGAGATCACCTCGCACACGGCACCGACACGCTCGGCGAGCGTGTCCAGGTTCGGTGGATCGAAGGGAATTCGTGCGGCCCTGACCTTCGTCTTGGCGCGGGTGAGTCGACGCGTCATCGTCTCTTCTGATACCAGAAAGGCACGGGCGATCTGCGGCGTCGAGAGCCCGGCCACGATCCGTAAGGTCAACGCGACCTGCGCCTCTGGGGCGAGCGCAGGGTGACAGCACCCGACCAGGAG
>JBGTEH010000386.1:0-6450 GCA_041747915.1 Ilumatobacteraceae bacterium | reverse complement strand
ATGTCAACCTTCTAGTCTGGGAGCCCTGTCGTGAAGAAGGGTCGTCATCGCCGTTTCGAAGAGGCGAGAAAACTGAAGCAGTCCGGCCCGGGAGCGTTCGATCTCGGCTTCGGCGACCGATCCGAGCCGGCGGCGTCGAATTCTGGCGGCAGCAACGGTGACGACGAAGACGAATACGCTGCGCTCGCCGAGAAATACGGCGTCACCTTCGACGACGACGACGATCTCGACGACTGACAGACGACGATCTCGACGACTGACAGTCGTCACTCCTGTCGGCGAACGGTGGGATGAGGGAGCGCGACCCAGTCGGGTCGTTGCACGACCTCGACCATCGCCCGGTAGACGTGTTCGCCGACGAGTTCGACGATCTCGTCGCGCGCCGAGACGTACAGAGGTTCTGATCCGACGAATGCGTCGGGTTCCTCGGTACACCACCATGCGAAGTCTGCGCCACCTTCGCCCCAGTCGCGCCGTTTCCAGTCCCTCAGACGCGAGGTGACGTGGCCCGACTCGTCGGTCGAGTGTTCGAGGCGAATGGGCACCTGCCAGCACACCGATGGCTTCCAGTCCATCGGCCGTTCACCGAGTTGGGCCGCAGCGATGTGCAGTGCGCAGCCGACGCCGCCCTCGAAGCCAACCCTGTTCAAGAAGATGCACGCCCCGTCGACAACGCGGGTGGTCGTGACGGCTGGCTCACCGGCATCCGCCTCGGCGTGAGCGAGGTAGCCCTTCTTCGAATGGCCCTTCTTGTGGAACTGCCAGTGTTGCGTGGTCAGGCGCTCGGCATGGCGTGCGAGGTTGGCGACGTCGTCGTCGTCGACGAAATGTGCACCGTGGCTGCAACACCCGTGATGCAATTCGGGTGCCTCGTGCTCACCGATGCCCTTGCACCCTCGCCCGTAGATGCACATGTAGTTCGAACGCAGGTAGCTGGCGTCGAACACCCACGTCCGTTGCTCGTCAGGATCTTCGAAGCTCACCCACACGTGGAGATCGTCGGGCGGCGACGGCACTGGCGAACGTACGTCTGGCGCTGAGGAACTCACCGGAGGGAACCTAGCGGCGTCGATAGGCTCGCCCGGGATATGACCACGCCGATGAACGCCGACCAGCTCCGCGACTCCTTCCGCGACTTCTTCGCCGCGAAGGATCACACGCGGGTCCCCTCGGCGAGCCTCATTCCGCACGACCCGACCGTGCTGTTCAACGTCGCGGGCATGCTTCCCTTCAAGCCGTATTTCGTGGGCGACGAGCAGCCGCCGTTCGCTCGCGCCGTCAGCGCCCAGAAGTGCGCCCGCGCGGGTGGTAAGCACAACGACCTCGACGACGTCGGTCGCACCAAGCGCCATCTCGTGTTCTTCGAGATGCTCGGCAACTTCAGCTTCGGCGACTACTTCAAGGAATCGGCGATCCCGTGGAGCTGGGAGTTGGTCACGGGCGATCCGGCGTCGGGTGGGTGGGGGTTCGACGGCGACCGGCTGTGGATCACCGTCCACGAGTCCGACGACGAGGCGGAGGCCATCTGGCACGAGATCGTCGGCGTGCCCATGGAGCGAATCCAGCGCCTTGGCGACAAGGACAACTTCTGGCAAGCGGGCGACACCGGCCCGTGCGGGCCGTGCAGCGAGATCCACATCGATCGCGGACCGGCGTTCGGCCCCGAGGGGGGCCCGCTCGGCGATCCCGCCGGTGACCGTTTCATGGAGTTCTGGAACCTCGTGTTCATGCAGTTCGACCAAGCCTCCGACGGGTCGCGGACACCGTTGCCGAAACCGTCGATCGACACCGGCGCAGGTCTCGAACGCATCCTGGCGCTGGTCCAGCAGGTCGACTCCGTGTGGGAGACCGACCTGATGGCCCCACTGATCGACGAGGCGTGCTCGATCACCGGCAAGTCGTACCGCGTCGGCGACTATGACGACCGCGACAGCTTTGCGATGCGCGTGTTGGCGGAGCACGCCCGCTCAGGGGTGATGTTGATCAACGACGGCGTGTTCCCGTCGAACGAGGCGCGTGGCTACGTACTGCGACGGATCATTCGCCGCGCCGTTCGATACGCCTACCTGCTCGGGACCGAGTCGCTCGTGATGCCGCGCCTCGCCGAGGTCGCGATCGATGTGATGGGCAACGCCTATCCCGACATCGTCAAGAACCGGGACTTCGTCGTCAACGTGATGACCAAGGAGGAGGAGCGGTTCCGCCAGACCCTCAAACACGGACTCAGCATCCTCGATGGTGAGTTGGAATCCGACTCGAATGAGTTGTCCGGATCGACCGCGTTCCTGCTCCACGACACCTACGGCTTTCCACTCGAGCTCACCCAGGAGATCGCCGGCGAACGCCACGTGAGCGTCGACCTCGATGGATTCGCCACCGACATGGCCGCCCAACGCGACCGTGCCAAGGCAGCTCAGAAGGGTGCCGACGACGGCGCCGACCTCGACGCGTACCGTGAGGTCGTCGACCAGTTCGGGGTGACCGAGTTCGTCGGCTACTCGAATGACGTCTCCGAGAGCCGCGTGCTGGCAGTGATCGCTGTCGAGAGCGATGGCGACAACACAACCGGCGGCGGCTCGCCGTTGGTCGACATCTTCGTCGATCGCACTCCGTTCTACGCCGAATCGGGCGGCCAGATCGGCGACACCGGCACCATCAGCACCGAAACCGGCCAGGCAACGGTCCTCGACACCACTTTCGCGCTTCCCAACCTGCGCCGCCATCGGGCGCGTATCGACTCCGGAACGATCACCGCCGGGCAGACCGCCACGGCCTCGATCGACATCGAGCGTCGCGCAGCGATCCGCCGCAACCACACGGCGACGCACCTGTTGCACCACGCCTTGCGGCATGTGCTCGGCGACCACGTCAAACAAGCCGGTTCGATGGTCGGCCCCGACCGACTGCGTTTCGACTTCAGCCACTACGACGCCGTGACCGACGATCAGATCCGCGAGATCGAGGTGCTCGCGAACTCCCAGACGCTCGCCAACTCACCGACGCGGATCTTCGAGACCACCAAGGACGAAGCCGAGGCGCTCGGCGCGATTGCATTCTTCGGCGACAAGTACGGCGACATCGTGCGCGTTCTCGAAGCCGGTACGTCCATCGAACTGTGCGGTGGCACGCACGTACGCGCCACGGGCGACATCGGCACGATCAAGGTCGTCAGCGAATCGTCGATCGGCTCGAACCTCCGTCGGGTCGAAGCGGTCACCGGCGAAGCGAGCGTCGCGCTGTTGCAACGCGACGAACAGTTGCTCACCGACGCGGCGCGACTGGTCGGGTCACCCACCGATGACCTCGTCGCCGGCGTGCAGCGCAAGCTCGACGAGGTGAAAGCGCTGAACGACGAGATCAAGACGCTGCGCGCCCAGCTCGCCGTGGGGCGAGCATCCGAACTCGCCACCATCGCCCACGACGGAGTCGTGGTGACCAGGGTCGACGGGCTCGCCGCCGGCGATCTACGCGAGCTGGCCATCGCCGTTCGCCAGCAGCCCGGCATCCGCATCGTCGTGCTGATCGGCGAGACCACGAGCGGAGGTGTCGGTCTCGTCGCCGCCACCGAGCCCGGCAGTGGGCGACCGGCGAGCGATCTCATCAAGGACGCGGCGCGCGCCGTCGGTGGTGGCGGGGGCGGCAAGGGCGACATCGCCACAGCCGGCGGCAAGGACGTCACCGGGATCGACACGGCGCTCCAGCTCGCCGCACAGGCAGTCGGAGACTGGTGACCGCCGGCGCACGGGTGCCAGGGATCCGGGCGTTGGGTCTCGACCTCGGCTCGAAGCGAATCGGCGTTGCCGTCAGCGACATCTCGGCCACGGTGGCCTCCGCGCTGACCACCGTGCATCGCTCGTCGTCCCGACGCCACGACCACGCGGCGATCGCCCGCCTCGTGCGCGACGAAGACGCCGAGGTCGTGGTGGTCGGGCTCCCATTGTCGCTCGACGGCACCATGGGACCTGCCGCGCGCTCTGCCGAGACCGAAGCACGTCAGCTCGCTAGCGTGGTCGGCGTGCCGGTGGAGATGTACGACGAGCGGTTCACCACCGTGACCGCCGAGCGAGCGCTGCGCGACGCCGGCCTCGATGGCCGCCGCCAGCGCAAGGTGGTCGACAAGGTGGCAGCGGCGGTGATGTTGCAGGCGTGGCTCGATCACCGCCGGTCCACCTGGACGTTCGCTTCGACGGGACCGCCGGCGTGAAGCAACTCGATCCCTTGTTGCCCGAGGCCGAGGTCGACCCCGACGGCCGCCCCGCCCTCGATTGGCCGAGCGACCCCTGGGATGCCACCGACGAGACAGGCCAGGTCGAGCGGTTGCGTCATCAGGCGCGTCCGCTCAAGTGGATCGTGTGGCTGGCGATGGCCGTCGCGGTGTTCGCGATCCTCGTTGTCGGAGCCGTCGGCTGGTGGTACCTGGGAAAGATCAACCCCGAGGGGGCCCCCGGAGACGTGCAGAGCTTCACGGTCAACGCCGACGACGACGTGACCTCGATCGCTGAGCGGCTCGCCGACGACGGGCTGATCTCGGACCCTGGCGTGTTCGAGTGGTACGTCGAGCGCGAAGGTGGCTTGGAGCTGATCCCCGGCTACTACGAGATCCGGCCCAACGACCACATGGGCAACGTGCTCGGGCGGCTGCGAACCCCGCCCGGCCAGACGTACACCAAGGTGACCTTCCCCGAGGGATTCACGCTGGCGAGGATGGCCGACCGTCTCGATACGTCGGTCGACCGGCTCAGCGCCACTGAGTTCCTGGCTGCTGCCAACAGCGGCACGATCCGCTCGTCGTTCCAACCCGCCGATGTGACATCGCTCGAAGGAATGCTCTTCCCCGACACCTATCAGGTCTCGAACGCCGAGGGAGAGGGACAGGTGATCGAGCGGATGATCGCCCTGATGGAGCGTGTCGGCGAGCAGGAGGACATCGTCAATCGATCGTCGGCGCTCGGCATCACGCCGTACCAGGCGCTGATCATCGCGTCGATGATCGAACGCGAGGCGAAGGTGCCCGAGGATCGGGCCAAGATCGCACGGGTGATCTACAACCGGCTCGGGCTCAGCGCGATCGATCCCGAGAACGCGATCCCGCTGCAGATCGACGCCACCGTGCTGTACGGACGTGACGTCGCAGGGATCGATCCGGAGTTGCCGTTCTCCGAAGTCCGCCAGATCGACGGCCCGTACAACACCTATCTTCGCCCTGGCCTGCCTCCCACGCCGATCGCCGGCCCCGGACGGGCGTCGATCCAGGCGGCGCTCAACCCGGCGCCGAATCCGCCGGCCGGCGACCCTGTCTGCGCGGAACTCGCCGATCCGACCAAGTGTGCGTACCTCTACTACGTGATCGCCGACGAGAACGGTGGGCACGTCTTCGCATCGGAACTCTGGCAGCACGAACGCAACGTCGAGCTGGCCCGTCAAGCGGGTCTGCTGTGACCCGCCGCCGGTTGGCGGCACTCATCGGGTCACCGGTCGAACACAGCCTGTCGCCGGTCATCCATCAGGCGGCCTTCGACGCCGCCGGTGTCGACTGGTCGTACGTGGCGTTCGACGTCGCCGATGGCAACGCCGCCGCGGCGCTCGACGCCATGCGCGTGCTCGGCATCACCGGACTCTCGGTCACGATGCCGCACAAGCGCTCCGTCGCCGACGCGGTCGATCGGCTGGAGCCCGCCGCGCGAGCGCTGCGGTCGGTGAACACCGTCAGCTGGGACGGCGACGAACTGGTCGGATCGAGTACCGACGGGGCCGGCTTCGTGGCGTCGCTCGCGGAGGTGGGCATCGACGTGGCACCGGCGCGGGTGGCGGTGATCGGGGCCGGCGGCGCAGCCCGATCGGTGATCGACGCGCTCGGGCGAGCGGGGACGAACGACATCACCGTGCTCAACCGCACCCGTGAACACGCCGAATCGGCCGCATCCTTGGCCACATCAGCCTCGGTTGGGATCGCCAGCGACGTCAGCCGAGCCGACATCGTGGTGAACGCGACGAGTATCGGTATGGGCGTCTTGCTGCCCGGTGGCGATGATGATCTGGCGTGCGACCCGGCGCTGCTGCGCCCCGAACAGGTCGTCGTCGACCTCGTGTACCACCCGCTGCGAACGCTCTGGCTGGCTGCCGCCGACGACATCGGGGCGCGCACGATCGACGGACTCGGCATGTTGATCCACCAGGCGGCTTTGCAGCAACAGCGGTGGTTGGGCATCGCGCCGGACACGAGGGCCATGCGAACCGCCGCCGAGGCGGTACTGGCCGACCGGTAGCCTCGCGGGCATGTTGCGGTACCTCACGGCCGGCGAGTCCCATGGCCAAGCGCTCGTGGTGATCATGGAAGGCCTGCCGGCGGGTCTGGAGATCACCGTCGAACAGATCCAGGCCGAAATGGCACGCCGCCGACTCGGCTACGGACGTGGGCCGCGACAGAAGTTCGAACAGGACGAGTTGACG
>JBGTEH010000385.1:0-6712 GCA_041747915.1 Ilumatobacteraceae bacterium | reverse complement strand
CGATCGATCGAGTACTCGAGCAGTTCGAAGAAATCCCGTCGGATCATCGGTTCGCCGCCACCGATGTTGATGTAGAACACCTGCAGATCGTGTAATTCGTCCAACACACCCTTGGCTTCGGCGGTGGTCAGTTCGCGTGGGTCTCGGCGACCCGACGACGACAAGCAGTGCACGCATTCGAGATTGCAGGCGTAGGTGAGTTCCCACGTGAGACAGATCGGAGCATCGAGACCCCCCTTGAGCTGATCAACCAGCGGTGACGGATGGGCGCTCATGGAGCATCTCCGATTCTGTGAGGGAGGCCAACGCTGCCTCGAACGAAGGCCAGCGGGCCTCGTCGATGCCGCACGATCGAAGGGTGTCGGCGAGCGTGTCGTGATCGCCGAGGGCCCGAACCACGCGGACCACGTCGGGATGTTTGAGGAAGATCAGCTTGCGGTTCCCGTAGTGGTAGGCGAGCGCGCCGAACGGTTCCGGGCGTAGCGCCACTCGCGCATCGAGTTCGAGCGGTCGATCGAGCATCGAGTCAGTACACGCCGCACATCCCGTCGATCGAGATCTCCTCGACGAGCAGTTCCTCGACGAGTTCGGTCTCGACCGCGCGGGAATCGGTGTCGGAGCCGACATCGGTGACGGTGACGGAGTCGATGGCAACGGCGGTCTCTTCCATGTGCCGAGACTAGCGGAGACGGCGATGCCGGTCCCCGGCGGTGGTCGTGGACCCAGCGCTTCGCGCCGGTCAGCGCACCGGCGTGATGGCCGCGAACAATTCGGGGCCGCGGGTGCGCCATCGACCAGCGGCGATGGCGACACCACCGTGCAGCACGAGCAGCCCCGCTCCGATCGCCGCGACAGCCCCGAGGGACACGAGAGCGGGGGAATCGCGCTCGAGCGCCCACACCAGTGCGAGAGCGACCGGCAAGGTGATGATCGCGAGCGCGATCAGCACGGCACCGAGCATGAGTCCTGCGAAGCATCCTCGGCCGGACTCGCCGCTCGCCAAAGGGTTGTCGCTGTCCGGGATGGCGATCGGCACGATCGACGACTGCACCATCGCCGCGCCGGAACCGGCGAGAAGCCCACCGATTCCGACGGCAAATCCGGCTGGCAGGTACTGCCACTGATCGGTGGCGGCGGCTGCGATCAGTGGGCCGATGACGGCGACGGGCGACGCACACACGACCACCGAGCGGGCCTTTGCCCGAACCAGCAACGTCGGGTCTGCGCCGGTGAGCAGTTCGTTCGCCATCGCAGGACCGTCGGAGCCGAAGCTGTTGCCGGCCATGAACAGCACGGCCAGCTGCACTGCGCCACCCACCAGCACAGCGCCCGCGCCGGCTTCACGGCCGCTGACAACGGGAACCAGAACGATCGCAAGACCGACACCGGCTCCCGTGAACGTCTCCAGTGCCGTGCGTGGTGTCCGCAACCTCGTGAGCACCCCGCGCCATGCCAGCGCGCCGACCTCGCCTGGGCCGCACAGCCGACGTGCGATCGTGGCGACCGGTCGGCGTCGTTCGCGGTTGCTACCGCCCCTGGCGCCGGCTCCCTTCACCGAGGTGATCAGCCGCCGGGTCGTCCAGGTGAACAGCAACAGGAGCGGTACCAGCCAGACGGCGCCGATCATCGTGTGGACGAGCGACATCAACGGGTCGTCGCGCGCCACCGCCAATGCACGGCCGAGTTGGCCCATCGGGGTGAGTGTCAGCCCGTCGACGAGCCGACCGCGATCGTCGTCGTCGAGGTCGGCGACCGAGCGTGGTGCGATCTGGAACGCTGCGTAGAACACCAGACTCGACATGCCCACGATGGCCTGACCGGCACGCGGGTGGCGCGTCGACAGCAGGCCGAGAGCGTTGATCGTGGTGCGCGAGACGAGCAGCAGAGTGGCAAGCACCGCGGCCGCCGCGACGGTGGCTGGGACGATCGATGCGAGTCCACCCACCGCACCGGCGACGAGTCCGATTCCGAACAGCGCTGCCGAGAGGCCCGCCGGCCCCGCCGCGGACGCAGCCAGCATCCCGACACCCAGTTGGCGTTCGGTGATCGGCTCGGTGGCGAGAACACGAGGATCGACCGGTTGGGTGACGCCCGCGATGACGCCGATCATCACCACCACGAACATCGCTGCGGTGGTGAAACCGACGAACACGAGTGCCGAGTCGTCGCTCGTCTGCCCGGCGACGAACACCGATGCCGCCGCGACCGCCCCGAGCAGCGCCGACCCGATCACCCCGACAGCGACGGCCCACTTCTGAACCCCGTCGGACGCCAGCGCTCCTCGCAGCATTTTCCAACGCACCGTCGCGAAGAGCCTGATGATGGTGCTGTTCGCGGCGCCGTCCGTCGCCGGTCCCATCAGCGCAGCCAGCCGAGCGCGGCGTCATCGACGTCGGAGGCGCCCACCACATCGATGAAGGCATCCTCCAGACGGCGGCCGTCGCGAAGCTCGTCGATCGGTCCTGACGCGACCAGACGACCGCGATGGATCACACCGACGTGGTCGCAGACCCGTTCCACGATGTCCATGACGTGTGTCGACAGCACCACCGTGCCGCCCCCTTCTCGGAATCGGTCGAGCATCTGCCGCATCGCCCGGGTCGACACGGGGTCGACCCCCTCGAACGGCTCGTCGAGCATCACCACGCGAGGCCGCGCGACCAGCGCCGCTGCGAGTGCGGTCTTCTTGCGCATCCCGTGGCTGTAGCCGGCGATCGGTCGGTCGGCATCGTCGATCAGGTCGAGCACGGTGAAGAGGTCCGCCGCTCGGGAACGACCGATGGCGGCATCGAGCCCGCGCAGGGTGGCGATGGTGTCGATGAACTCCCATGCGGTGAGGCGGTCGAAGAGCTGCAGTGGGTCGAGCATCACGCCCATCGCTCTGCGGGTGGCCTGCACGTCGACGGCGACATCGATGCCGCACACTTCGATCAGGCCGGCATCGGGGCGCACGAGGCCGCACACCGCGCGCATCGTGGTGGACTTACCGCTGCCATTGGGGCCGACGAGGCCGTAGCAGGCGCCGGTGGGCACAGCGAGGGTCAATCCGTCGATCGCGGTGGTGGCGCCGAAGCGCTTCGTCAGACCGACGATCCGCAGCGGAGACATGACCGGCGGGGGGAGCTCCACGACGTGCAGTCTGCCCGAGGGTGTGGGCGTGGCGTCAGTCGCGGTTGGTGAATGTGCGCATCGTGGTCGACTCGCTCCGACCGAATTCGAATGCGGCGACCGCACCGATGACGATGACAGCAGGCGAGCGGACGTCGGCTGCGCCCAACTCGTCGAGCGTGCATCGAGCGACGATCTGGGCGTCGGTGGTGGCCGACTCGATGGCAGCGACCGGTGTATTCGGCGCGAGACCGCCGGCGATCAGTTCGGCGGCGATCTCGGCGCGCTGCGACACGCCCATCAACACGACGATGGTTCCGCCGACCGTCGCCAGCGAGCGCCAGTTCACGTCGGGTTCGCCCTCGCGTCGGTGGCCGGTGACCACGGTGAACGCCGCGGACACGCCGCGATGGGTCACCGGGATACCCGCCGCTGCTGGTGCCGCAACCGACGACGTGATTCCGGGCACGATCTCGAAGGCCACATCGGCGGCCGCGAGAGCAGCGGCCTCCTCGCCGCCGCGCCCGAAGACGAACGGGTCGCCACCCTTCAGTCGGACCACTCGCTTGCCCTGGCGACCGAGTTCGACGAGCAGGGCGGAGATCAACTCCTGGGGAGTCGCCTGCCCCGGCCGCTTGCCGACGTCGATCCGTTCGGCCGAGGCCGGGATCAGGGCGAGGACACCGTCGCCGACCAGGGCGTCGTGTACGACGACTTCGGCCTGAGCGAGCAGCCGAGCCGCCTTCAGCGTCAGCAGTTCGGGATCACCCGGACCGGCTCCGACCAGTGACACCGTCATCGCGCTGCCCCGACCCAGACCGTTTGCGGCGCGCTTCGGGTGGGGCGCCCTACGAAAATCTCGCCACAAACGGAATGGGTGGCGAGGACGGGATCAGGGGCGGCCACGGCGTCGTCCCGTGGGGGCGGGGAGAAGTGCTTGGAGCGCAGACCAGTCCTGGTCGACACACCAGTCGCCGAAGCTCGCGGTGTCGTCGGATCGGGAGAACGACTCGAGCAGCGGTCGCAGCAGTTCGGGGACATCGACGAGCGGCACGTCGGCGCGCAGCAGTCGCGCGAGGCGATCGCCCGCAGGAGATCCGCCCACGAAGATGTCGTAGTTCTTCTTCGTCCGCCCGACGATTCCGAGTTCGGCTGCGTACGGCCGCGAACAGCCGTTCGGGCAGCCGGTCATGTTGAGCCGCAATGCCAGGCCGGTGTTGCCGGTGTCGGCGAGCACTTTCTCGAGCCGCTCGACCACGTCGGGCAACACCCGTTCGGCCTCGCCCAACGCCTTGCTGCACGTCGGAAGCGCCGGGCAGGCAATCGCCAGATTGCGCGTCGGGCTCTGATCGGTGGCGAGTCGAACGTTGTTGGCGCGCAACACGTTCTCGACGGCGTCGGTGTCGGTGACGCCGATCAACAACAGGTCCTGGCGTGGAGTCACCCTCAGGCCTCGCACCGTGCCATCGGCGATCAGTCGGCGCAGTGCCAGCCGCAATCCGCCCGCCACCTTGCCGGATGGCACGGGCAGTCCGAGAGCGCGGGTGTCGCCGGATCCGTGGTCGTCGCCGGCGATGTCGTGCCAACCGTGGTGGGCCCCGACTTCCCAGGAGGGCAGTTCGACGGGCGCGGCGAGTGTGCGCCCGGTGCGCTCCTCGATCTGTGCTCGCAGCCAGTCGATTCCGCGTTCCTCCAGCAGATACTTGAGCCGAGCCCGTGAACGGTCGTCGCGGTTGCCGTGGTCGCGTTGGGTGGTGACGATCGCTTCGACGACGTCGCCGATCTCACCCGGGGGCACCCAACCCACCGGCTGAGCGAGTAGCGGATACGTGTCGTCCGGTCGGTTGTGAGCCATGCCCATACCACCGCCAGCGAGCACGACGTAGCCGGTCAACTCACCCGACGTACCCTCCGAGAGTGTCGGCACGATGCCGACATCGTTGGTGTAGATGTCGACACAATTGTCGCCCGGCCAGGCAATGGCAATCTTGAACTTGCGCGGAAGATACGCCGCGCCGTAGATCGGTTCGACGTCGTCGATCGCATCGAGGACGTGTGGGTGCGGTTCGGCTGACACAGCGCGCTCTCCGTCGACCCACAACTCCCAGTAGCTCTCGGTCTGGGGACGGAACCTGGCCACCATCTCGGCCACCAGCGGCTCGATGATGTCACGCCGTTCGGGGTGCGGAAGCGGGCAGGCCATCACGTTCCGCACGACGTCGCCGCAGGCACCGAGGGTGGTCAACAGCGACGCGTTGATGCCGGCGACGAGTTCGTGCAGTTCGCCCTTGTGCACCACGTGGAACTGAACTCCCTGGCGCGTCGTGAGCCGGAGCTTCTGGTCGGCGAGGGCCGCAACGCGATCCAGTGCGAGCCATTGCTCGTTGGTGATCACGCCGCCCGGTACGGATGCCCTGACCATGCACGAATAGTCGAGAGGCAACTTCAGCTGCGTGCGGGCGCGGCGAACGTCGCGATCGTCCTGCTGATAGATGCCGTGGAACTTGAGGAGCAGCTCGGCGTCGTGGTCGAAGTCGTCGCGCTCGTTGACGAGTTCGGTCCCGATCGTGCCGCCGAGGTAGTTGCTCCCGACCTTGATCGCCTCGGCACTCACTGGTGCAACCCGCACTCGGTCTTGTCGGATCCGACCCATCGGCCAGAACGCTGATCGCTGCCATCGGTGACGGGCCGGGTGCACGGCCAGCAGCCGATCGACGCAAATCCGCGATCGGCGAGTGGGTGGTCCGGGATGCCGTACGCAGCGACATAGGTGACGACGTGCGCGTCGGTCCATCCGGCCAACGGGTTGACCTTCACGACATCTCGGAGCAGGTCCTGGTGCACGAAGGGTGCCGTGCGGCGCGATGGTGAGTCCGACCTGCGAAGCCCGGTGACCCAGGCCGCTCGCCCGGCGAGTGCTCGCGCGAGCGGCTCGACCTTGCGGGCGGCGCAGCATGCGTCGGTGTCGCTCTGCCACACGTTCTTGACGAGGTCGGCCTCGGGCCGGATGATTCGAAGGTTGATCCCGAAGCGTTCTCGCAGATCCTCGGCGAACCATTCCGTTTCAGCGAAGAGGTAGCCGGTGTCGAGCAGCGTGATCTCGACGCCGGGGATCGCTTCGTTGGCCACGTGGGCCAGAACCGCATCGCCGAAGCTCGCGGTGACGCACAATTGGTTTCCGAAACGACGGTTGGCCCACTGCAGCACGAGGTGGGCGTCGCGGATCGGGTCGTCGCTCTCGGCGGGACGGTCGTCGAGTCCCGACGGTGCCGGCGGGTTCGGGGATCCAACGGTGCTCGGGGAGGAGGTCACGAGAGCATTCAATCAAATCCGACCAAGATGATCAACTTTGTAGTGAATGAACTTTCGTAGACTTCTCCAATGCCAGAGTCGGACCCGTCGAGTGAACCGTCGCCGTCGCCGCAGTTCGCGTATCCCGTGATGCTCGACCTTCATGACGTTGCCGTGCTGGTCGTCGGCGGCGGTCGCATCGGCGCCCGCAAGGCCGAGGGCCTGGCCGCAGCTGGCGCTCGGGTGACGCTCGTGGCGATCGACGCGACCGAGCACCTCAGGGGAGTGGACATCTCCGAGGTGCGAGAGCGCG
>JBGTEH010000384.1:0-2976 GCA_041747915.1 Ilumatobacteraceae bacterium | reverse complement strand
CTCCATGCCCATGCGAACGGTGGCGGCGTTCTTCGACATCACGAGGGCCTCGCGGGCGGGGATGGGGCCCTCGTATTCGGGCTTCGCGGACTCGACGCCCCATTCTCCCAGGATGCCGGTCGCTCCGCCGATTCCGACGCGGGTGTCGATGAGCCGTTGCGGTGCGATCGCCGTCAGCGCCAGCCCGTTCGGGCGCGGCGGCGAGGGTGTCTCTGCCGCGGGCGGCGAGGTGGTCGGTGGTGGGGTCGTCGGCGGTGCCGTCGTGCTCGTGGTGGTGGTGGTCGAGCTCGTCGTGGTGGGGCTCGTCGTCGTTGTCGTGGTGGTGGTCGTCGTGGTTGGGCTGGGCACGTCGGTGAACGAAATGGTGTATGCACCGAGCGAGCCGTAGGTGACGAACCCGGTGGCGGGCGTCAGCCACGAGCGGGGCGACACCTCGACGGTGAATGCTGCGGCGCTCGCCGGCACCTCGGTGGTCAGCGTCCAGCCCGACGGCACCGATGGTTCCACCTGCGCCACGATCGCGCCGGCGACGTCGCGCACGGTGAGGCGAGCGAGGAGGTCGTTGCCGGGCGCGGGTGTGCTGACGATCACCTGGGTGGCGTTGCCGGTCGGTGTGAATCGGAACACGTCGGCGTCGCCACCCACCCCGATGAACCCGGTCGTGCTGCCGAGCGATGCGACGGTGGCCGTGGCCGCGGCGTCGCCATAGTCGTCGGGTCGGAAACCTCCACGGGCGCCGATTTCGACCAGGTCGTCCTCGGAGGTGTTGTCCGCGTCGGGGTATTGGCCGTTCGACCATTGGGTGACAGCGCGGTTGTACGGCGTTCCCATGAGCGGCCCCCAGTCGCCGTGACCTTCGTAGTACTCGGACCCCGACGTGCCGTCGTGGTGAAGGGACAGCGTGTGTCCGGCTTCGTGTGAGGCGGCGTCGGAGACGAACTTGGCGTTCCCGACGACGAGGTTGCCCGAGAACACGTAGGCCGCGTGGTCGGTGCTGGAGGTGAACACGTCGAGGAGGGCAATTCCGCCGATGGGGCCCCCGCCGGTGGCCGCCGCATACCAGTCCGATGAGGTGACGACAACGCGTGCGCCGTAGGTGGTGTCGCCCGGCGACGTGCGTCGCAGGCCGTCGACGCCGGGATCCTGTGTGGTGACGTCGATGTCGAAGGGGGCGTAGTCGTCGGCGACGCGTTGGAAGATCTCGTAGATGCGGTCTCGCTCTGCGATGGAGAACGCGGACGGGTTGCCGTCGACGTCGTAGGGCTCGTTGGTGAATGGCCCGATCCCGAATGTGGTGTTCCAGAACTCGTTCTGCATCAGGTGGCCGTTGAAGTCGAGGTAGATGACCTTGGTCGACGACGGCAGTGAGTGGAGTGCGAACACGTCGGCCGGTGTGGGGCCGAGCGCAACGACGGGCGATGGTGTCGACAACGCTCCGTTCGATGCGGGTGGGACAGCATCGATGTAGCCCGTCATGCCGTCGGTCGAGAGGAAGGCAGTGGGGTCGTCGAGGAACAGTTGGGGCAAGTCGTCGGGCTCGGTGCCGGCGTTGTCGGCGACGTCGAGAACGACGTCCGGTGGGGCGTTGTCGATCCAGCGGGCTGCTTCCTGTCCGGTGGCGATCAGCGAATCGCTACCGAGCGGGGCGATGTCGGCGTCGAGCGGTTCGGCGCCGTCGGGAACGTCGACGATGTTTGGGGTCGGCGTCGCTGTGGGCGCGGGCGAACTCGCCGAAACCTGGCCCGCCGCTTGTTGCGCGTCGGTCAAGGCGATTGTGCCGGCGACCGCCGCGAAGGTGATTGCGGTTGCGATCAGCGTCCGGTGGAGGTGCATCGTGCGTCGTCCGTCGTGTGAATGCAGAACATTGTGCTCATGTCTTCGGAATCGTGTGTCGTTCGTAACAACACATCTTGCCGTGAACTTGGAATGCGCACGCCGCGGCCGCACCAGTTTGCCGTCGCTTCTGGCCCGAGCGCGTCGACGAGGTAGCTCCCGGCACTCGGGTACCGCAGCCGACCCATTCGTTCGCGTCGCACGTCGGAGCACAGCTCGAACGTGTCGTCGACGGCGGCTGATGGCTCACGTTGGCTCCACCCGCTCGACGGTGTCGACCCGGATGATGCTGCGATCGAACGAGGCGATCCGGCCGACTCCCGTGGTCTCCGCACACGCCACGAGATACGCCTCGGCGAAGTCGAGACGATCGACCTCGTAGATCTCGACTGCCCGCAGCAGCAATGAAGGGTCCACGCAGATGACCGAATCGAAGGCGATCAATGCACGAATCGACTCGGCGACCTGGGTACGGGGCGCCTCGTAGAACGACTCCAACACGTACACGGTCTCCGCCACGATCAGATCGGCCAGCAGCAGGTCGCTTTCGTCGGCCAGGAAGCGGGTCGCCCGAACCGCCAGGTCGGGCGGGTCCCCAGTCAGATGCCGAACGAGAATGTTCGTGTCGATGAACGCACTCACCGTCGACTGGCTGTTCGATCGGCGCGAGTGCGTCGGATCACTTCGTCCCACGCCACGTTGCGCTTCGCTGGCGGAACAGGAATCGAGCCAGCCAGGTCGAGGAAATCGTGCGTCCGTGCCAGGACTGCACGTTTGCCATCCACTCGGAACAGGACTTGATCGCCCTCGATGAGCCCGAGAGCGTCGCGCACCACCTTTGGCACCGTCACCTGCCCTTTGGATGTCATCTTCGCCGCGGCATCCATCGATCGTCTCCTTACTTGTCGGGTGATGTAAGGATAGCCCGGAACGGAGCAACCCATTGGAAGAGCGGCGAGCTCGTGGCGCTTCGTTCCGGCGAAGTCAGCTGAACTGGTCGGACTGGATGTCGTACAGCTCGGCGTAGACCCCACCGATCGCCATCAGCTCGTCGTGGTCGCCCTGCTCGACGATGCGGCCGTCAAGGATCACCAGGATCTGGTCGGCCCGACGCACCGTGGCGAAACGGTGCGAGATGAACAC
>JBGTEH010000383.1:0-2728 GCA_041747915.1 Ilumatobacteraceae bacterium | reverse complement strand
TCGAAGAGTCCTCGGGCCGCGTGGTTCGCATGGGCCCGGCCACGCTCTACGGCACGCTCAAGAAGTTGGTCGAGCGTGATCTCGTGGAGGAGTCTGATCGCCGTCCGTCATCGAACGACGACGAACGCCGCCGCTACTACTGCTTGACCGGACTCGGGCAGGCCGTCTGCCAGGCCGAGAGCGACCGACTCTCCGCACTCGTGAGCATCGCCCGCTCGAACCTGCGTCCGGGTCTGGCCTGAGATGGGAACCGGGTCAGCGATTCGGGTGTATCGGAGGCTCTTGGTGCTGTATCCACGCGACTTCCGAGATCGTTACGGCGACGACCTCGTGCAGACACTCACCGACCTGTCCGCTGAACGTGGCCCACGCAGAGCGTGGCGACGGGTGACGCTCGACCTCGTCGTCACAGTCCCGCGTTACCGAATGGAGACACTCATGAAGCAAGAACACAGTTCCACGGTCTTGACCGTGGCGACCATAGGGATGGCGTGTGCCGGGATCATCAGCCTGTTCATCGGTCTGTATCTCGGCGTGCTGCTCGTGCCGGTCGCGGGGGTCGTGGCGATCACGCAACGCGGCAGGTTGGCGCGTTCGATGGATGCGGTCGATGCCAGCCGACTCCGGCACAAGCGCCTCAGGATCGCGACCTTCCTCGCCGTGTCACTACCGGTGATCTACCTCGTCAGTCTCCCCATACTCGGCGACGAGTGGGGTACGGACGCCAAGGTGGCATTCGGACTTTGGACCGCGGTCCTGATCGCCGCGGTCTCCTACTTCGTCGCCGGGATCACCACACCGAAATCGCGTGTCATCTCGCGGTGAGCCCCTGACCCATCCGGCGGGCCCGAACGGTCCGCCGGATGCGCTCCCGTGCCCGCGAACGCCACGGGCGCCATACGGATCACAGTGAAGATGCGCACCAGGGGTTCTTCACGTCTGCTGATCGGCGTCGTCCCCGACGGCCGATTGTCACAGAACGTGCTCTCGCCCAGCCGAGCCGGCCCTACCTCCAAACGCATCGGGTTGCTGTCGATGTTGTCGATGGGCAATCCCGCACGCACGGACCGCGTACCGTTGGAACGATGCCGCAATACGTGCCCTCTATTCTCGGCTGAACGCGTCGAGCGGTTGCGTCGCTGGCATGCCGTTGAAGCCTCGCGGGCGAACGCCGCTCGCAACAGCGTCCCTGATCGCACAGATTTCGCCGTCAGGGACCTGTTCGATGCTGTCGACGGCGACTTTGACCTTGTGATGATCGACCCGCCGTTTCGATGGTTCTCACCGCGCACGATGCTCGAACGTGCCATCACGGACGAGAACTATGCGACCCTCACCGCGTTCCTTCATGACGTGCCGGTCCGGCTGCGACCCGGCGGTGCGGTGCTGCTGTTCTTCGGCACGAGCGGTGACGTCGAGTACCTCGATGAGCGCATCAGCGCCAACGGACTACTGAGCGCCACGGTCGCCGAGCGGACGATCACCGTGAGAGGCGAGCTGACGACGCACTTCGTCCGTCGTCTGACAATCAGCTGAGCAGAGTTTCTGTCCGAGCCCTGCGGGCAACAAGGACGGTCCGACCGATCCCGAGTGCCCCTGAACGCCGGCTGGGCTCGCCGGTCACTGGAGTGCGGGAGGATGTGCGCATGCTGATTTCGATCTTGGGGTTCAACCTGCCCGGCTGCGTGTTCTGCCGGCCCGACGGCTCGCTGATGAACAACGTCCATGCCGGGCTGCAGGTCGGCAGGGACCCGGTGGAGTTGGTGAAGGCGGACGCGACCGAGGCGCGGTGGGACTTCGACATTGAGGCGATCATTCGAGACGGGCAGCACGACTTTCGTGGACCGGCTGTCCACGGCAAGCGCGGTGATCGGTTCGTGTATCTCACGTGGGGAGAGGTGAGTCAGGCAGGCGGGTTCGAGATGTTTCGTCGGGCCAAGCTGATGCTCAACCGGATCGAGGAGACCGTCATGAAGTCGGCGATCGGTAACGGTCGCCTTCTCGCGAGGATCGACCTCACGAGTGATGACGGTGGGCCGCGTTGCGCCAGGGTCGACCCGCCCGCGATCGAATGGTCGGTGCCGGCGACCTGACCACGCATTGGTGTCCCCGATTGCCGGATCGCTGCGACGACTTGCTGCCGGTTGTTGATCCAATCTGGAGCGAGCTCCGCTGGCCGATGGTCAACATCGACAAGCTCGCTGAGGCGAGGATTGAGACTGTCGCTCGCTCAGCCGAGAGAGCTCAGCCCGTCCGCTCCGACGCACGAGATCAATCGTTCCTGCGTGCTCTCCCGCACTCGCTTGACATCTCGTCGAGTTCGTCCTCGACCACGCCTACGCGCCTGAGGGAAGCCAGCCTGCTTGTCGACGTCACAGACGGTTGCAACACGACACGGAGAAGCTGGTCTCAGCTCTCGACGAGGATCACCAGGGTGTCTGGACGCACACCATCGTGCTGCATCGCTGCGGCGCCTTCGTCGCTCTCCATGACAGCCTGGAAGGCGTCCATGTCCGAAACGTCCATGCTCAGGCCCACCCGGTTGGGGTTCTGCGGGTCCACATAGGTCCTGATGTTGGTGACCGCGGATCCGAAGACCTCGGCACGTTTCGGAGATGCGAGCCAATGAGCGACGTCGTCCACCTCGTGGGTTGCGATCAATTTAGGCATTTCACCCTCCCTTATTGCGGACCGCGAGCGCGGACCGCTCGCAAGATACACCAGCCGC
>JBGTEH010000382.1:0-2831 GCA_041747915.1 Ilumatobacteraceae bacterium | reverse complement strand
GTGATGGTGCTCGGCGGTCTGCTGGCCAGCTTCGGGCTGCGGTGGGGTGCAGGTCTGGCGGCCGGCGCCGGCCTCGCCGTGGCGGGGTGGGCGAGCCTCACGATCGGGCTCGCCGAACTGCCGATCGCCGTTTCTGCGTCGATCACTCGCACCTCGTCCGAGCAGTTCACGCTCCGCGTGACGCGTGACGTCGGGTGGTGGCTGATCGTGGGCGTCGGCGCCATCGGGATCTTCGTGTTCGCCGCCTCACTCAAATCTGCAGGCACAGGGGTGCGACGGGCACTGAACCCGTTGGTTGCTGCGATCACCGCCGTCTCCGCAGTGATCCTTGCGTTCGGACCCCTGATCCCCGTCGGCACCGCAACCTTTGCCGACAACTTCGGGTCGCCTGATCCGAACTTCGATCTCCCGACCGCACTGTTCGTCGGTCGACTCGTCCAGGTTGCGCTGATCGCAGTGGTCGGCGCCGTTGGAATGTTGCTCGTTCGTGGGTATGGCTTGGGGCTCGCCGCCGGGACCATGAGCGCGGCGGTGGTGCTGTGGGCGACGTCGCTCGCCGAGGTGGGTGACCGCCCGATCGGTATCGCCGACAGGAACCCCGGGGCGTCGACCACGGTGCCCCACGCCGTCACATCGGTTGCGATGGTGTCGACGCTTGTGCTGTTGGCGATCGCCGCCGTCTTGGCCACGGTGCGCCTCAACCGTCGAGCGTGACTGCGCCACATGGCAACGGTGTCGGCAACAGCGCCCGACACGCAGGCGCCCCGTTCGTCGCGAGGTCTCGGGTTCACCCCCGACTCGTCCTGCGATGAGAGCCCAAGCGCACCCCCTGCGCTCATCTCTCATCGCACGTGCATCGCTGGCTCGAACGGACCGAGCGAGCATGATCAACATCGTGAATGAGGCATCCACTCCGATCGCATCGCGATGATCGCGGCCATTTCCGACACGCTGATCGTCGTCACGATCCTGGCAGTGCGGTTCATCGTCCCGTTGTTCATTCCGAGGTTCCCGCTGCCGGCGATCCTCATCGCGCTGGTCGTGGATGCTGCCGACCAGACCATCCTGCAGCAACTCACCGACCTCGACCTCGCCAACTACCAGAACCTCGACAAAGCGCTCGACATCTACTACCTGGCGATCGCGTACCTGTCGGTGTATCGCAACTGGACCAACCCGTTCGCCGTCGGCATCGCCCAGTTCCTGTGGTACTACCGGCTCGTCGGGGTGTTGTTGTTCGAGGTGTTCGAACAACGGTGGCTGTTGTTCGTGTTTCCCAACACGTTCGAGTACTTCTTCATCGCGTACTGCGTCATCCAGACCCGTTGGGATCCGCGCCGGGTGACCAACCGCGGCATGGTGGAGCTCGCGGCGTTCATCTGGATCGTGATCAAACTGCCACAGGAGTGGTGGATCCACATTGCCCAGAACGACTTCACCGACTTCATGAAGGAGACTGTGTTCGGAGTGGATCCCGCCTCGTCGTGGTCCGATGCGTTCGCCAATCGACCGTGGGTGTTGGCTGCGATCGTCTCGGTGTTCGTCGGGTTGGTGGTCGTCGCAGTGGTGATGCGCAAACGGCTCCCGACCGCCGATTGGACCTTCGGCGTCGACATGGACCGGACCGACGCAGTCGTGCGGCCCACCGAGACGTCGCCGGCGTCTCTGCGAGCCACCGTGCTCGAGAAGGTCGCCCTCATCGGCCTCATCGGCGCGATCTACGTGAACGTGCTGGGACTCGACGGCACCCCCAGCCAGGTGGTGGGTGCCACCATGCTGATCGTGCTGGCGAACGCCGCGTTCAGCGTCTGGCTCGCCCGTCGAGGATTCGCGTGGGAGTCGCTCGCCGTGGAGTTCGTGGCGCTCGCTGCACTCAATGCCGTGCTGCTCGGC
This sequence comes from Ilumatobacteraceae bacterium, assembly GCA_041747915.1. GTDB lineage: Bacteria > Actinomycetota > Acidimicrobiia > Acidimicrobiales > Ilumatobacteraceae > Sva-07. Next base: position 938 of record JBGTEH010000382.1, on the reverse strand, counting down.
GGCTATGCCGCGATCGTCGGCGATGACGGTGTCGGACTGCCGACCGTGTTGTTTTTCGGCCTGCTGTTCACCGTGCTGATCGTTCTGTTCGATCGCTTCCGGCCCGCCACGATCAACGCCGATACGACCCCGGAGCGCTGAACCCGCCGAGATCTGGCACGCACGCTGGCTGGTACTCGTTGGCGTGAAACGCCGGGACCGGTCAGCCGAGTCGGTTCCGATACGTTTCGAGCGTGCGTGAACCTGCTGGAGACATCGCGATCGTCGAGGCGATCTACGCCGCAATGGCCGAGTCCGACATTTCGCGCCTCTTCGAACTGATCGATCCTGCTTGTGTGATCACTCAGGACGAACGGCTGCCGTGGGGCGGCCGTCACGTTGGTCACGATGGGTTCGCCGCGTTCGCGCTCCGACTACGTGAACACATCCAGTCGAGTGTCATCACGACGGCGCTGTTCGCCGCGGACGGTGACGTCATTCAGGTCGGTCGTACGGCGGGTAGCACGATCAGGTCGCAGACTCCGTTCGATCTCGATGAGGTCCACCGATGGACGATTCGCGATGGTCGAGCGGTGGCCGCCCACTTCTCGATCGACACACCAGCGATGTTGCGCGTCCTGCAATCCCACGAACCTGCGCAGCCCCAGTGACATCGGTCGTCGTCACGGCCGATACTTCTAGACGGCAGAGAGCAGCGGGGCGCTCAGGACCAAGGCGAGTTCGAGCAGTTCGTCGACGGTGCCAGCACTCCCCTGCAGTTCGACGATGATCTCGTGGGCACCGGTCTGGCGAGTGGCGTCGAGATCTTCGATGATCTGATCGGGTGAGCCTGCCGATGTTCATCGCAGGGAGCATGACAGCCATGGTGTCGACGAGCAGCCCCTGATCGGCTCGAACGAGGGATTCTCTGTGCGCGAGGGGGGACTTGAACTCAGATT
>JBGTEH010000381.1:0-8275 GCA_041747915.1 Ilumatobacteraceae bacterium | reverse complement strand
GGCTTCCAAGAACTCGGTTGCGAGTGTTCCATCGGCAAGAGTGAGCTCAGTGTTGAGCGCATATGCGGAGAACCGGTAGAGATGAGCATCGTCGCCCGCCAGTGGACACGGGCCACCGTAGCCGACATCGCCGAAGAAGTTGAGTGCCTGAACGGTCCCGTCGGGAAGGTCTGCAGCCACCAGTGCCAACTCGTTCGGATCGAGGCCCGCAATGGCCCAGTGAACGAAGGGTTGACCGTCGCTCACCGCCGAGTCGTCGACCATCGCGATGGCGATCTCGACAGTCCCGTCGGGCACACCACCCCAGCTCAGATTGGGTGCAACGTCGAGGCCGTCACACGTGTACTGCGCGTCGATGGACTCACCGTTGCGCCACGGTGCTGTCAGCGTGAATCCCTCGATGGCTCCTGGGGCGGGCGTGGGTGTCACCACTGCGTCGGCACCAAGCGGTGCTGCAGCGACGCTGTCGTCGACTTCCGTCGTCGGGGCGGGCTGGGGATAGTCGGCGGGGTCGTACGGGCGAAGTTGCTTGCCGTCGCCGGTGTCGCAGGCCGCGAGCGCCAGCACGATCGCGGTGGTGACGGCGATCGAGCGTCGAGATCTCACTCGCCGGAGCGTACGGGGTCGTCGGTGTGTCGGGATGGTCGCGCCGACGGCCGGTAGCGTTGCGTGGGTGACTGAACGCCTGACGATGTTGACCGTTCACGCCCATCCCGACGACGAGGCGTCCAAGGGAGCGCCGACGTTCGCCAAGTACCACGAGGAAGGCGTTCGCACGGTTCTTGTGTGTTGCACCGGTGGCGAGGAGGGCGACTTGCAGAACCCGTCGCTGCGTGAGCCCGGTCAGCCGTTCCACGACCTGGAGCCCGACGCTGAACGCGCTCTCGTGGCGTCGTTGCGGTCGGCTGAGCTGGCCGCGTCCGCGGCCGTGATCGGCTTCGACGTGGTCGAGATGCTCGGCTACCGCGATTCGGGCATGGCCGACACCGAGCCGAACAATCATCCCGAATGCTTCCACCAGGCGGACATCGACGAGGCGGCAGGTCGGCTCGTGGCGATCATCCGCCGCGAACGGCCACAGGTGATCGTCACGTACGGCGACGACCAGGCGGGTTATCCCCATCCGGACCACTTGCGGGTTCACGACATCTCGGTGTTGGCCTTCGAGCGCGCCGGTGATCCTGACTGGTACGTCGATCTCGGTGAGCCGTTCGCCCCGTCGAAGCTGTACTACTCGGTGTGGTCCAAGGCACGAATGCTGGCGATTCACGAGATGATCCTGCGGTTGAAGGGCGAGTCGCCCTTCGACCAGGCGTGGCTCGATCGGCCGGGACAGGACCACCGCATCACCACTCGCATCGACATCACCGGATTCGCCTGGGCCCGTACACAGGCGCTCCGGGCGCACGCCACGCAGGTCGATCCCAATGAGGGCTGGTGGTTCGGTGTCGACGACGACCAGATGACCCAGGTGTATCCGTGGGAGGACTGGATCCTGGCGCGTTCGTTGGTGTCTTCGCAGGAAGGTTCGATCCCGGTGGGCGACAGCGAGCGTGACCTGTTCGCCGGGATTCGGGAACGGGTGGCCCGATGAGCGTCCAGTACCGAGTCGTGGTGGCCAAGAAGGACGAACGAGTGGACGGACCCGACGATGCCGACGTGGTCTTCACGGTTCCGCTCGTCGATGCTGCGTCCGACGACTTCGATCCGACGGTCGCCTACATGCGCGGGGTGCTCAAGGCATCGGGCCACACCGGCCAGATCCTCGAGGAATTGAAAGACGGAGCTGCGGCGGCGTCCATCGGCCGCCTCGTCGCCCAACCCTGACATGTAACGCTGGTGTCAGACGCCAGCGTTACATCGCTGGCGGTGGGTCAGCTCGCTGAGCGCATTGCGGTGCGGAGTTCGCGGTAGCCGATCAGTTGCGCTCCGTTCGCCGCGAGGCGCTCCTTCAGTTCGTCGCCGGTCACGAGAGCGAGGTCGTCGATCCATCCCTGGGTGTGAGCGCCGAGCGCGCGCACCTCCGGCGTGTCGACTGCCGGCTGAACGTGGATCTCGGTGACACCGGGAGCGAGACCGTCGATCGCCGTATACACCCGATCGGCGCTTCCGGCGCGCCAGTCGTGGTCGAAGTGGTCGGGGAACACCACGCCCTCCTCGGCGGCGAGGCGCCGAAACGGGAATCCCGCCTGCTCTGGCGTAATCGTCGACGGCAAGCGGATCGGCAGCGCGAACTCGACGGCCAGCTCGAGATAGACATCGAAGAACTCCGGCCGCAGCGTGATGGCGCTGAGGTGCGGAGCGAGGTGGGTCACGTCGACTCCCCACACGAGCGCGCGTTCGATCTGGGCGCGCAACTCGCGGAGCACCTCGTCGGGATCGGCGTGTTCCCAGAGATCCTCGAGTGAGCGCGGAAATCCGCCCTCGCCGGAGTGCAGCGATGGGGCATGGGTGATCGGGCCCCAGCGGTAGTGCTCGTTCTCCGCGTTGAGGGTCAGGTGCACGCCGATGTCGTCGGTCGGCAGCACCGCGTTCGCAGCGTGCTGCGCCCAGGGCGCCGGCACCATGATCGATGCGCACGTGGCGACACCGTCGTGGAGCGCCTCGAACACCCCGACGTTTGCCGAATGGCACGACCCGAGGTCGTCGCACGAGATGATCACGAGTCGATCGTCGGGCCGGTGCCCGAGACGTTCGGCGAGCGAGATCTCGTCGGTCACGGCGGGGACGCTACCGGACCGTCACAGGGAGCAGGCCGACCAGAGCCCGAGCCCTGCCTCGTACGCTGAGCGAGCCGCGTCTGCGAACGCTCGAGCATGGGTCGAGTTGGGTTCGATCGTCAACGGTGTCGCATATCCCTGGCTGATGATCTCCAGATTGACGAAGGTGTCGTCGCCGTCGATGAGGTGGACATAGCCGAGCAACCGGCCGTAGTCGTCGCGGCCGACGATGTCGCGTTCGATGCGCACGTCGGTGCCGACGGGCAGCAGCGCTGAGGTGAAGGCGCTCGCTTCGGGCCCGAAGCACTCGATCGGCGAGTTCGGCTTCCTCGTCTCTGGAGTGTCGATGCCGATCAGGCGAATGCGCTCCTCGCGCCCGCCGATGCGGACGTCGATCGTGTCACCGTCGACGACGTGGGTGACGGTCGCTGCACCCAGGTTCGACGCAGCGTCGGATCCGGTGCACGCTGCGAACATCGCGACCGCAGACAGGGTGGCGGCGAGGTGACGGGTGGCGGCGAGGTGACGGCGCACGTGGTCGTTCTATCCGGCCAGTCCAAGTCTTCGGCCGGCCTCACGTTTGCGGCGCGCTTCGGGTGGGCCGCCCCACGAGAAGTGCACCGCAAACGGGTTCTGGATGAGGGTGCTCAGAGGCGTTCGATGATGGTGCCGGTGCCGAGGCCGCCACCGCAGCACATCGACACCAGGCCGTAGCGGCCGCCGGTGCGCTCCAGCTCCCACAGCGCCTTCGTCATGAGGAACGCGCCGGTGCCGCCGAGCGGATGGCCGAGCGCGATGGCGCCACCGTTGGGGTTGGTGCGCTCGAGGTCGGCGCCGACCTCGGTTGCCCACGCCAGCACCACCGACGCAAAGGCCTCATTGATCTCGAACACGTCGATGTCGTCGATCGACAAGCCGGTGCGGTCGAAAAGGCGCTGCGTCGCGTCGATCGGTCCGGTCAGCATGAGCACCGGGTCGGTGCCCACGAGACACGTGTCGACGATGCGCGCCTTGGGAGTGAGGCCGAGTTCGTCGGCGCGATCCTGCGTCATCATCAGCACGGCGGCGGCACCGTCGGAGATCTGCGACGAGTTGCCGGCGGTATGGACCCCGTCCTCGCGGGCAACGGGCTTGAGCGACGCGAGCTTCTCGATCGTGGTTTCTCTCAGGCCCTCGTCGCGAGCGACCGTGTGCGTCGTGCCGGTCGGCGCGTCGTTCTCGTCGACATCGGGTGCCTCGACCGTGATGTACTGCCCCGCGAAACGATCCTGCGCCCATGCCTGAGCGGCGCGCTGTTGTGACGCGAATCCGAAGGCGTCGGCATCGTCACGCGTGACGCCCCATTTGTCGGCAATGCGCTCGGCGCCTTCGAACTGCGATGTCATCTCGTACTGCTCGAAGTAGGTCTTCGGCACCGGCACGCCGAGGCCGAGTTGCTTGCCCATGGCGCTGCCGATCGGGATCCGGCTCATCGATTCGACGCCACAGGCGATCGCCACGTCGACCACTCCGGCGCCGACGAGCGCCGCCGCGAGGTTGGTCGCCTGCTGGCTCGAGCCGCACTGGGTGTCGATCGTCGTGGCCGCCACACTCAGCGGGAGGCCCGCCGACAGCCATGCGGTCCGGGCGATGTTGAAGGTCTGCTCGCCGACCTGGCTCACGCAGCCACCGACCACCTGGCCCACATCGTTCGGATCGATGTCGCTGCGGTCGATGATCGCGCGCTGCACGGTCGCGAGCACCTCGGCGGGGTGCATGGTCGACAACCCACCCCCACGCTTGCCAATGGGGGTGCGGACAGCATCGACGATCACGACATCAGACATGAGTCCGACGGTAGTTCGCTCCTCCCGTGGACTCTCAGCCGAGCGCAGCCGCGCTTGCCGGACGGTCGAGTCAGGATTCGGCGAGCCACTCGTCGATGAGTCGGCGGGCGACGGAGATGCCCGGTGGGATGGTGGGCAGCGAGTCACGTCGGTACCAGTGAGCGTCGGCGATCTCGGTCTCGTCGAGTACCAACTCGCCGCTGAGGTACTGCGCTCGGAAGCCGATCATCAAGCTGTGAGGAAACGGCCACGGCTGACTTGCCCGGTACTCGACCTCGCCGACGCGAATGCCGACCTCCTCGGCCACCTCGCGAACGACAGCGCCCTCGAGATCCTCTCCCGCCTCGACGAACCCGGCGAGGCACGAGTACATCGGTATCGGGAAGTTGACGCCTCGTGCGAGCAGCGCCTCCTGGTCGGGCCCCGGATCGCCGCGGGTGACCAACACGATCATCGCCGGAGCCAACCTGGGGTACGCAACGAGTCCACAGTTCGGACATTTCATCCCGCGCTCGCCGAGCGACGGCTCGGTCGGGGTGGCGCAGCGCCCGCAGAAGCGGTGGGTACGGGCCCATTCGACGATCTGTACCGCCCGGCCCGCGGCCATCCACTCGCTCGGTGCGCTGCGCCCGAAGTAGCCGAACAGGTCGAGCGCGGACCCGTACGACGGGTCGTCTGCGTCGGCCGGCACGTCGACGGCCCACCACGCATCGCCGTCGACGATGCCGATGACGTGGCGTTCCCATGAGTCGTCGGCGACTTCGCTGTCGACGAACACCGAAGTCCCGATGACATGGATGTACCGATGGCCGCCGGTGTGGTCCACCGGTTCGACGTTGATCGCGGCGTACAGATCGGCCGAGTTCGGGTGCGGCGTCGCCGGGTCCATCTGGTTCATGCGTATCACGGGTGTCGCGCTGCCAGCTTGTCGGTGAACCAGTCGAGGATGATCTCGCCGCGCTGCACGCGATGCAGCGGCGAGCCCGACCGCGAGAGCTCGTGGTTCTCGCCGGGAAAGCGGTAGAAGTCGACGTCCTTGTCGAGCAGCTTCAGCGCCACCCACAGTTCCTCCGCCTGACCGATCGGGCAGCGCCAGTCCTCCTCGGAGTGGATGATCAGCATCGGTGCGTCGATCTCACGGACCGCCCGGATCGGCGACAGCCGCTCGTAGTGCTGCGGATCGTGGACGTGGTCGACACCGTGAACGGCGCGGAATGCCGTGGAGATGTCCGACGACCACTCCAGCGCCATGGCGTTGTTGACCGCGCGTTCGGAGCAGAAGGCCCGGAACCGGTCGCCGTGATGTCCCGCCAGCCACGTCGCCATGAATCCGCCGTACGAACCTCCCAACATGCCGACGCGGTCGGTGTCGCAGAAGTCGTAGCGGTCCAGGGCGGTGTCGATGATCGCGAGGACATCGTCGACATCGACCGTTGCCCACCCCGGCCCCGGCACTCCGGCATGGCTCGGGCCCTGGATCGCCTGGCCCCAGCCGGTGTGGCGACCGCTGCTCCCGCGCGGGTTGCCAGCGACGACCACGAACCCGGCCGCCGCCTGCATCTGGAACTCGTCGAAGAAGTACTCGCCGTACTGTGTATGGGGCCCGCCGTGCACGTTGAGCAGAACCGGGTACGTCAGCGTCTCGTCGAAGTCCGCTGGCCGCATGATCCACGCATCGATCTCGTCGGTGCCGTCGGACGTGCGGGCGCAGAAGTGCTCCCACTCGACGAGACTTGATGCCGGATCATCGCCGACACAGGTACGGCGCTCGTCGGCGACGTACAACTCGGCGGTGTGCGTCGCCGACTGCTCGGCGCGTGCGATCACCCCCGAAGCTGCGTCGAACGACGTCACCGACACCCGTCCGCGAGTCAGAGGTGCCGGAACGAACGATCCGTCGGCGAGCAGTCGATACAGATGGGTCGTGCCGCGATCCTCCGCGGTCGCCAACACGTGGGTGTCGGACTCCCACACCGGTGCGCCGGAGCCGACGGTGGTCTGGAACGTCCGGTCGAACCCGCCCGAGAGCCATCGAATCGCCGAATGCGGGTACGGGTGGCCGGCGGCGTCGCCGGCGCCGTCGAGCGGAAGGATTCCGATCTTGGCGTTCTGCGGAGACGTCGTCGGGTCGCCGTGGCCGACGAACGCAACGAGTGTTCCGTCCGGTGACACCGACGGACTTGCGTACTGCCCGTCGTGGTCGGTCAGCGCCCGGACGTTGCCTCCCTGCGCGTTATCGACAACGGCGTCGGTCAATGCGACGACGTAGAGGTCGCTCGCATGATCGCGATCCCACGTGTCGTGGCGCTCGGCCGAGGTGACCACGCCGGTCGAGTCACGCAACCAACTGACACCGTGGTGCTGGAACTCCCCGGGCGTCAGGTTGCGCGGTGCTCCGGTGCCGTCGGTGGCGATCACGTACACGTGGCTCGGACGGTCGAACACCCAGTCCTCACCGTTGAGGCGGCTGAAGAACCGCTCGACCTTGCGCGGCGACTGCCACGCCACGCTCTCGGCGTCGTAGCGCGGATCACGCGTGCGACTCGTGAAGGCCACCCACCGACCGTCAGGCGACCACGCCACGTCGCCAAGGCCGTCGGGCATCGTGCACAGCGTGCGGAGTTCTCCGGGAGCGCCGACGGGCAGTACGTGCAGCGTCGAGTCGCCCGTGGACCCGCCGCGACGCGAGGTGAAGGCGAGGTGGCGGCCGTCTGGCGACCAGGCAGGACTCGCGTCGTGGTCGCCGGAGCTGACGACGACATCGTCGATCCAGACGTGACTGAACGTCGTGTTCTTCGCCAGGTCGACGGTGGCCACGACGAACGCCACCCGCGATCCGTCGGGGCTGACGGCCACCTGACCAACCGTGCTGCGACGATCGATCAGGCGCTCGGGGATGGCGCGGTTCGACTGGCGCGCTTTCGACTGATCGCTCGACTGATCGCTCGCCGGTTCGTCCGCCGGTTCGTGCGGTGCAGGCGATGGTGCGTTCGGTGACGGCGGGGGCAGCTGGCTCATCGCTGCGACGGTAGCCCGCGACCGCCCACGGCGACCGCTGAGCACCGCGGGGAACCGGTGCTACTCGGCGAGCCCGACCGGTTGGTCGTCGACGATCTGGTCGAGATACTCCGACATGCCATATCCGACGCGATCGGCGAAGTCACCCGAATGAATCGTCCACTTGGTGTAGGCCTCGGAGATGCGCGTGTGCATCCACTCGCCGTCGGGTGCCTGGCGACGGTTGCGCAGCGGAATCAGGCTGATCGCCTCGCCGGCGAACGCCCACTCCCGCTCGGATCGACTCGAGCGGATCACGCCCTCGATGCGGTCGTGGTAGTTCTCGATGCCACGGGTCGACGTCGTGATCTGCACGTCGTCGCACAGGTGCATCCGACCGCTCTCCCACACGAAGCCGCCGCGGCTACCCGCCGAGTCTCGCTTGGCGACCCGGCTCGCCATGAAACCGAAGTTCTCGTCGACGTTGACGGTCAACCACCGGTAGTACCAGGGTGCCTGCCAGTAGCGCGGACCCCACGAATGGTCGCGCAGGCCGAAACCGTGGATGCTCCACTCCCTGTCGCCGACGCAGATCGTTCCGGTCGCGTCGATCAACTGCTCGTAGTGGCCCTTCGCGAACTCTTCGCCCGGAGTCTCGTGCGGCTCGTCGGGCTCGCCACCGAACATGCTCGGTCGACCCTGACCGGTGAACGTCAGCCGAACTTCCGCCTC